>DATLFM010000101.1 GCA_035541015.1 Candidatus Thermoplasmatota archaeon | reverse complement strand
CGATCAAGGGAGCCGGGGTTCCGGTGGTGGTGGCCGAAAGCTTCGCGCGCATCTTCTACCGGAACGCCATCAACATCGGCTTGCCCGTCCTCGAGGCGCGAGGTCTCAAAGGCGGGATCGCCACGGGCGACGTCGTCGAGGTCGACCTCGTCCGGGGCGAGGTGGTCAACCGCACAAGCGGCAAACGCTTCGCGGCGACGCCGCTTACGGACAAGGCGGTGGAGATCCTCGAGGCCGGCGGGCTTGTCAACATCGTCCGGCGGAAGCTTGGAGCCTCCGGATCCGGCGGGCGCAAGCACGAGGTGCAGAACCTGCCCGCGCACGCCAACCACAAGGAAGACTGAGCGCAAGGCCGGCGTGGGGGCCGGTTCCGGTTGCGCTTCAGAAGCGCTCCAGCAGCGACGGCATGCAGGCCTGCTCGTAGTCGGACTTGCGCATGTACGTCTCGTAGCCGTGGGCCCTCCACGGGCCCGGAAGATGCGTGTAGGCGTCCGCCACGCTTTGCACGTTGAGGTTCGAGAGGCACATGCGCGCGGTGCCGCGCACAAACGACAGGAGATCGACGTCGGCGCGACCCGCGTTGGGCGTCGCGTAGCAAAGGCCCGTCCGGTAGCTGCATACGCGGCTTGCCGAGGTGCCAATCTTCTCGTCGCCCGTGTGCCCGGCCGCAAGGCAATGCCCGAACTCGTGCAGCGCGAGGTTGCGCAGGCGCACGTCGAGGCGGTCCCCCGTCTTCGCGCCCGCTTGCAAGAGCATGACGGCGCAATGCGTCGCGCCATCGGCTTCCACAAGCTCCCCCCAAGGCAAGGGGAAGCCGTACCCCACCATGGCGGCGAAGGGGAGGGGGTCGCCGGCGAAGGCGGTCGTGACCACGATCCGGGCGCGGGAAAGGTCGTCTGCCGCCGCGTCGATTCCAAGCACCTTTGTCGTCCACGTCACACGCGTAAGCTGCGGGTGCGCGGTTTCGGCGCGCCGAAGCGACCAGTCCCAGTAGTCGATGGCCTCGCGGATGGCTTCCACGGCGCGTTCCACCGACTCAAGATCGGGACCCTCGTGGATCGATGCCTGGACGGCCGCCGGTGGCACGATCACCACGAGCATGCCGGTCGGATCGTCGTGGGACGGCTGGATGCGTGAGAGGTAGAATTCGTCCGGCGAGGGATTGCCTTGCGCCACGGCGTGCGCGGCGAGGATGGCCAGCGCCAAGACGATCCACCGCGTCCGCATGTTCCTCGCGGCGGGCAGGCGGCCGGTGGAGGCATAAAGGTTCTCTTGGCCCCGTCGCCGTTTCGCGCGGAACTTCGGGACGTCCTGTTCACGCGCGGACCCGCCGTTGGCCAACCTCGTCCTTAAGCCCGCGGGGGCCGATGCTGCGTGACGTGATCTTCCGCGGGCGCGTGCTCGAATCGCGCAAGCTCACGCCGAGCGTTCACGGAATCCGCGTGGAGAAACCGCCCGACTTCCGCTTCCGTCCCGTGCAGTTCGTGGGCCTCGAGATCGGGACGGAGGAGGGCCCGGTCGAGTACACCATGTCCATGGCCTCCTCGCCCACGCGGCCGCACATCGAGTTTGGCGCGCGCCTGTCCGCCAGCCCATGGAAGCGAGCCTTCGCCGCCCTTTCCCCGGGTGACGAGGTCGAGATCGACGGGCCCTACGGCCACTTCGTCCTGGACGAATCGCGCCCGGCGGTGCTCGTGGCCGGCGGCGTGGGCATCACGCCGCTGAAGGGCATGCTCGAATACGCGACGGATCGCGCGCTTGCTTTGCCCGTGACGCTCCTGTACAGCAACCGAACGCCCGAGGAGATCGCCTACCGAACGGAGATCGACGCGCTTGCCGCCGCAAACGCCCGCGCCCGCGTCGTCCACACGATCTCGCGTCCCTCGCCCGGCGACGGCTGGAAGGGTCGCACGGGCCGCATCGACGCGACGCTCCTTTCCCAGACGGCAAAGGACCAGCCGGGATCGAAGTGGTACCTGTGCGGCACGCCGTCGTTCGTCGGCGACACGTTCCGGGCGCTGCGGGACGCAGGCGTGCCCGCGGCCGACGTCCTGTACGAGCGGTTCATGGGCTACGCTTGAAGCGTGGCCCAAATCCTTTTGCGTCGCCGCCGGTTTCCCGGCCGCATGACGAAGGCCGCCTACGACGTGGTGCTGCTGCCCGGCGACGGCACGGGCCCCGAGGTCGTCGCGCAAGCCCGCCGGGTGCTCGAAGCCGCGCAGGAGCGGCACGGTCTCGCGCTTCGCTTCCAGGAGTTCCCCTGCGGCGCGCTCCACTACAAGAAGACGGGCCGCGAGTGGGAGCCCGAGGCCTTCGCCGCATGCAAGGCGTCCGACGGCATCCTCCTTGGCGCCGTCGGCTGGCCCGGGATCGACCTTCCCGACGGCAACATCGCCGGCTACAACGTCCTCTTCGGCCTTCGGTTCGGCCTCGACCTCTACGCAAACGTGCGCCCGACGAAGCTCTATCCCGGCGTGCGCCACGCGATCAGCGGCCAGCTGCAGAGCGTCTGGAAGCCCCAGAACGTCGATCTCGTTATCCTCCGCGAGAACACGGAGGGTCTTTACACGAACGCGCACGGCGCCCTCACGCGCGGCGGCGTGACGGAGGTCGCCATCGACAACAACGTCATCACGCGGAAGGGATGCGAGCGCGTGATCCGAAAGGCGTTCGAGCTCTCGCGCCGGCGCGGCCGCGGGGCGCCCAAGGACGGAAGGAAGCGCGTGACGTCCATCGACAAGGCAAACGTCCTGCGCGGAAGCCAGCTCTTCCGCCAGGTGTTCGACGAGGTCGGGCAATCCTCCTATCCGGACGTGGAGCGCGACTACGCCTTCGTGGACGCCTACTGCCAATGGCTCGTGCGCCAACCCGAGTACTACGACGTCTGCGTGGCCACGAACATGCTGGGCGACATCGTCACGGACCTCGCAAGCGTGCTGCAGGGCGGCATGGGCATGGCCGCGGGCGGCAACCTCGGCGACGCGCACGCCATGTTCGAGCCCATCCACGGCTCGAGCCCCAAACACGCGGGGAAGGACAGCGTGAACCCCATCGCCTGCATCCTCGCGGGCCAGATGATGCTCCAATGGATCGGGGAGCGATACGGGGACGACAAGGCTCTTGCGGCCGCAAGGACGATCGAGAGCGCCGTCGCAGCCGTCTGCGCCGAGGGCAAGGTCCTGACCTACGACCTCGGCGGCACGGCGCGGATGAGCGAGGTCGGATCCGAGATCGTCCGAAAGATGGCGACCGTCTGACCGACGCCGCCGGCTAGGGCGGCTTGCGCAACACCCACACCATTCCCTCGAAATGCCGCTCGGGCGCGAAGCCGGCCTTGGAGCACAATTCCAAGAGCTCGTCGTGCGCGCGCAAGCCGTGGAACCCGCGCACCGCCCGCTCGCAAAGCTCGTGGAAGAGAAGGTGGGCGGCCACCTCGTCGCGTTGCGCAAACCGCCGGGGCCGCTCCGGCCGCGGCGCGCTTGCGAGGAGGACCTCGCCGCCCGGCCGCAGCACGCGCGCGAGGTCGCGATACGCAAACGGCGCGACCTCCGGGGGAACGAAGGGGTCGGTGAGCGCCACGAGGACGCCGTCGAAGGAGCCGTCGTCGAAGGGCAGCGGCGCGCCGAAGCCGCGGTAGGGTCCAAGCGCCCACGCGTCCGGCGGCGCAATCGCAAGGTCGTATCCGCGGCCTGTCTCCTTTTCGAGCGCGGCCACGCGCGCTTCGATCACGTCCCGGTGCGCCGTCGTGACGTCGAGCGCGACGACCGAGGCGTCCGGGTGCGTGCGCAGGATCTGCTCGGTCCCGTCGCCGCGCCCGGCGCCCACGTCCAGAACGCGCTTCCCGTTCCAGGCGACGAACCGAAGCGAAAGCTCGCGAACGAATCGGGCCGAGGGCCCCCCGAGGACGCCCGCCCACAAGCCTTCGTAGGCGGGCGAGAAGTCGATGCGCGGACGGCCCGCGAGCGCCTCGGGCAGCGCCTCGAGGCACGCTCGATAGAACGCGGCCTCACCGGCGAACTCGCGCTCGAAGAACGCGCGCTCGCGCGCGCCAAGCGCCGGCGGCGACCGGCCCGTCGCGGCGTAGCGCCCGCCGTGCCGCGACAACGCGCCCATCTCCGCGAGCGCGTCGGCCCACGACGCGACGGCCGCCCGTGCCGCGTCGGCGCGCCACCCGAGTCGCGCCGCCACGCGCGAAGCGAGGTCGTCCACGTCGAAGGAATCGCCCGCAAGCGTCGCCAATCCGGTGCGGTTCGCGAACTCCCGAAGCTCGCCGGATTCCCATCGGGGCGCCAGGTGCAGGAAGGCTGCCGCGAGGAAGAGGTCGCGAACCGGCAGGCGCGCCATGGCCGCGAGCTCCTCCCGCGTGAAGTCGGGAAGCGCGCGGACGGCCTCGATGGGAAGCCCCGCCTCCCGCCACCAGCCGAGCATGCGGAGAAGATCGGCGATCGGCAAGGGCAGGCGCGCCATCGCGCGACGATTCCAGCGCCGGGCCTTGAGCCTGCCGCCCGACGCCCGCCCGCGTCGCGCGACCGGCTGGCCGCGCGGCCAGTCACGAAGCCCCCGCACGCCCCATTGGGTGATGGCATGCTCACCGCGCTCGAATCGGCCATCACGGGTGTCGTCGAGAAGGCCACGCCCGCTGTGGTTTCCATCGCCACGGTCCAGGTCGCCCGCGACGCCCGCCGCCGCCCGTTCCCCGTGGCGGGCGTGGGAAGCGGCGTGTGCATCGGCCGCGGGCTTGTCGTCACGAACCACCACGTGATCGACGGCGCCAAGAGCGCCCGCGTCGTCCTCTCCGACGGGCGGCGCGCCAAGGCGGCCTACGCCTTCGGCGACCGCGAGAGCGACCTTGCGCTCCTGCGCCTGCCCGACGGCGAGCCCGCCTCGCTTACGCTTGCCGACTCGGACGCGTTGCGCGTTGGGCAGATCGCCGTCGCCATCGGCAGCCCCTACGGCCTCCTCCTGTCCGGGCCCACGGTGACCGCGGGCGTCGTGTCGGCGCTGCATCGCAGCCTCGAGGGACCGCAGGGAACGATGGAGGACCTCATCCAGACGGACGCCGCCATCAATCCGGGCAACTCGGGCGGGCCGCTTCTCGACACGCAGGGGCGCGTGATCGGCGTCAACACGGCCGTGATCCCGTACGCGCAGGGCATCGGCTTTGCGATCCCCGCCAACTCGGTGCGTCGCGTCGTGGAGGAGCTTGTCGCCAACGGTCGCGTCGTGCGCCCGTGGATGGGCCTGCGCGCGGCCACGCCGCAGGAGGGCGAGGGCGCGGTCGTCGTGTCCGTGGAGCCGGGCTCGCCCGCGGAGGAGGCCATGCTCTCCGAGGGCGAGGTCGTGCGCGAGATGGACGGCGAGCCCGTCGAGAACGCGCCGGCGCTTGTCGCTCGCATCCGCAGCCGCCGCCCCGGCGACGTGGTGCGCCTGCGCGTGGAGGGCCGGCGCGGCGCGCGCACGGTGACGGCGCGGCTGGCCGAGAAATCCTAGTTACTGCGCAGTTGCGCAGTAAAACCTCATTCCTCAAACGGCCGCGGCCGCACTTCCTCGTAGATCGCGACTTCGTTGCCGCTTGGATCGGCAAACGTGTAGCAGGGACCCGGCGGGATCTCGAAGGGGCCCGAACGTGGCGACCAACCGCGCAAGCGAAGGTCGGAGACGGTCGCTTCCAGATCGGGCACCGCGTACACGGGCATGCAGGTGCCCGCGGGCCGGTGGTCGGCCAGGAGCACGAGGGGCCCTTCGCCGAAGCGGAAGGCGGCCACGTGCGCGCCGAAGCCCTCGAGGTTCCAGGCAAGCGGCGCGCGCAGCACGTCGCGGTAGTACGCGAGGTCGTCGGCGAAGCGGGAGCTTCCGACGTACAGGTACGCGAGGCGCCAGCCCGCGGTCATGCGGCGGGCAGGGAAGCGCGAACTGTTATATCCTCCGCGCCGTGATGCCGCTGGCATGCGCGACGTGGCCATCGTCGGCGGCGGCGTCACGAAGTTTGGCGTGCGGGCCGCCACGTGGAAGGAGCTCGTCCAGGAGGCGGGCAAGGCGACCTTCGAGGACGTGCCGGGCCTCGATCGGAAGGAGGTCGACTCGCTGTTCGTGGGCGCGGCCGAGCCCGAGCGCTTCGCGTTCCAAAGCCACGTCGCGCCCCTTGCCGCAGAACAGGTGGGCGTGAAGCCTTGGCGCATGATCCAGCGCGTCGAGCTCGCCTGCGCAAGCGGTCAGGCGGCGATCCGAAGCGCCTGGCTTGCCGTGGCCACGGGCCTCTCCGACGTCTCGCTCGTCCTTGGCGTCGAGAAGATGAACATCCCCAACCCGGCCGAGATCCAAAGCAGCATGGCCTGCGTGCTCGACCGCGAATGGGACGGCGTGCACGGCGCCTCGGCGCCCCCGTTCTTTGCGCTGTGCGCGCAGCGGCACATGCACGAGTACGGCACGACGCGCGACGACCTCACGCAGGTGCGCGTCAAGGCGGGCCGGTACGCGGCGACGAACCCCTACGCGCACTACCCGAAGGCCTTCGACAAGGCGAAGATCGAGTCGTCGGTCGAGATCGCCCCGCCGCTTCGGCTGCTCGACTGCAGCGGGATCACCGACGGCGCGGCCGGCGTCATCGTGACCACGGCCGAGCGCGCGAGGCGGCTGACAGACCGGCCGATGTACGTGTGGGGCGGCGCGCAGGCGGTGGAGGGCCACAACCTCGCGTCCTTCCCGAGCTACACCACGTGGGAGGCGGCGCGGCGGGCCTCGAAGGAGGCGCACGCGCTCACGGGGACCTCGCCGCGCGACGTGGACGTCGCGCAGATCCACGATTGCTTCACGATCAGCGAGATCATCCTCACGGAGGACCTCGGCTTTGCCGAGAAGGGCAAGGGCGCCGCGTTCATCCGGGACGGCCAGACGATGGTCGGCGGCGAGGTGGCCGTGAACACGGACGGCGGACTCTTGGGGCGCGGGCACCCCATCGGCGCGACGGGCGTCGCGCAGGCGGTCGAGCTTGTGCGCCAGTTCCAGGGCAAGGTTCCCCGCGAGCGCCAGGTGGAGGAGCCTCGCGTGGCGCTTGCGCACAACCTGTCCGGCTCGGCCAACGCGCACAGCATCCTGATCTACGGCGACGCGCCGAGGGGGGGCCTGACATGACCTCGGTCGTCCCGAACCCGGCCGCGGAGCTTCCGTACCTTCTCGACTTCTATCCGCTCCAGGGCGCCGAGCACACGCGCATCCACCCGTTCTTCGACAACCTTCGCGCGGGGAAGCTCACGACGACACGATGCAGGCGCTGCTTGGCGCTCCACTGGCAGCCGCGCGCCGTGTGCCCCGACTGCTCGTCGGAGGACCTCGAATGGGTGGAGCTTCCCTCCGAGGGCACGGTCTTTGCGCACACGGCTCTCCTCAAGGGAGCGCCCTACGGCATGGAGAGGGACATGCCGCTTACGATCGCCGTGGTCGAGCTTGCCGCCCAGCCCATCGGCTCCGCGGGGCCCAGCGGAACCGCCGGCTCCGCCAAGGCGCCCGGGCGCACGCTTCGGATCCTCTCGCGAATCGAGGGCGCCACCCACGAGCAGCTCCGCATCGGCCAACGGGTCCGTCTCCGGATCGTGAACCTTCCCGACGGGCGCGTATTCTACCGCTTCGCGCGGGCCTAGGTGCGGGCTTGGTGCCGGCCATGACGCTCGTTCTGGGCTTTGGCATGACGCTGTGATCGCCTACGGGGCGCCCGTGGGCGACGCGATCGTCGTGGGCGCAAACGTGGTGGGCGCGTCCTGCGCCGGGCCGCTCCTTGGGCTCTGGCTGCGGTTCCGCGCACCCTAGCGGGGATCGAGCGCGTCGGCTTGCAAGGCCTGCGCGAGCGTCCCGGCGGAGACGGCAAGGGCCGTCACGAAGCTTGCGCGCAGCATGTCGGGACCACCGGCCATGGCGGTGAGAGTCTCCATCGTGTCGGCCTGGTGCCAGAACGGGTAGGCGCCGACGGGCGTGTAGGGGACCGGAAACGGGTGCGGGACGGGCGTGGGGGCGCCGAGGTGGTCGAATTGGCTGGAGAAGTACAACGTGGGCACGCCTTCCTCGATCCAGTGCTCGTGGTCGGAGCCTCCGACGTCGTTGCCCGAGCCCCGCACGTAGAGGTCCTCCGGCACGGCGGCGGCCCGCGCCGCCTCGCGACCAAACGCGAAGAGGGTCTCGGAGTTCGTGATCGCCACGACGGGCGTTCGCACCGGCCACACGATGCCAAACATGTCGAAGTTGAGCATGGCGTGCACGCGCTCGACCGCGTGCGGGAAGCTTGCCGATCCGGGACGGATGGCGCGATGGATGGCCTCGCTTCCCTCCAGTCCCCACTCCTCGAGGTCGAAGAAGCAGAAGGCGACGGAGCGCGGCAGGTCCTGCCGGGCAAACGCGCGCGCCAGCTCGAGCACGATTCGCGTGCCGGCTCCGTTGTCGTAGGCGCCCTGGCTTGCGGCCGCAAGCGGGCTTGTGGCGCCCAGGCGGCGCTCGCCGGTGGTGATCGTGTCGAAGTGCGCGCCGACGATGATCCACGCGGTGGGCTCCACGAGTCCGATCGCAAGGCCGCACACGTTCTCGCCCGGCACGCGCGAGCCCTCGAAGCTCTGCCGCCACACGGCAAGCCCCGCCTCGGCCAGCGCGACCGCCAGCGCGTCGCGGGAACCCAGGTGGTCGGGCAGGTTGTGCTGCCGTTGCGGGAAGGCGTCCACGAACGCTTCGAGCTCCGCGACGAAACGGGCCCCGTCGAACGCGGGAACCGACAGCGGCCGGAGCAGGGCCGCCGGAGCCGCCGAATCCGGTGCTGGAGCATCCGCGGGCGCCACGCAGCCGGCCAAGGCGGCGGCAAGAAGGACGACGACGATGCCTGCGGCCCGGCTCATGGACGAACCCCGGTCGGTGGCAAACGATATAAGCGTTCTTGTGGGACTCTGCCGCCGTGCAAGGCGTCCGCCGAATCCTCCACGTCGATCTCGACGCTTTCTTCGCGTCCGTCGAGGTTCGCGAGCGGCCGGAGCTTTCGGGCCTTCCCGTGATCGTGGGCGCCGACCCCAAGCGCGGCGCGGGCCGCGGCGTCGTGACGACGGCAAGCTACGAGGCGCGCAAGTTTGGCGTCCGCAGCGCCATGCCCATCTCGCAGGCCTGGCGCCTGTGCCCGCAGGGCGTCTACGTTCCCCCGCGCCACGAGCTCTACGGAGCCGTGAGCGACCGCGTGTTCGACGTGCTGCGGGAGACCGGAGCCGTCGTCGAGGCGGCGTCGATCGACGAGGCCTACCTCGACGCGACGGGCGTCACGGCCGACCTTGCGGCCGCCGAGGACCTCGCGCGGAAGATCCAGCGCGAGATCGAGGCGCGGGAGAGGATCACGGCAAGCGTGGGCGTGGCGGCCTCGAAGCTCGTCGCCAAGATCGCCACGGACATGCGAAAGCCCCGCGGGCTCACCGTGGTGCCCGAAGGCGCGGAGGCCTCGTTCCTCGCCCCGCTTCCGGCGCGCAAGATTCCGGGCGTGGGCCCGAAGACGGAATCCGCCCTTGCGGCCATGGGCGTTCGCACCTGCGGCGAGCTCGCCCGCGTTGCCCCTGCCAAGCTTGCGGCCGCCTTTGGAAGCTTCGGCCCGCGCTTGGCCGAGCTTGCGCGCGGGATCGACCCGTCGCCCGTCGTGGCGGTGTGGGAGCGTAAGAGCCTGGGGTCCGAGACGACCTACGAGCGGGACGAATCCGATCCGGCGCGGTGGGGGCAGACGCTCGACGCGCTCTGCGACGAGATCGCGCAGGGCCTGCGGGACGAGCGGCTGCTTGCGCGCACGGTCACTCTCAAAGTGCGCTTGGCGGACTTCACGACGTTCACGCGCGCGCGCACGCTTACGCGGCCCACGGCCGAGGCCGGCGTCCTTCGAGCCGCGGCGCGGGACCTTCTTTCCGACGCGCTGTCGCCGCCGGCCACCGTGCGGCTCTTGGGCGTCCGGGCCACGCACCTCTCGGACGCCGCGCTGCGGCAGGCCACGCTCGACGAGTGGCCCGTCGACGTGGCCGAGTCGCCCTGGCGGCCCGTCGTGCGCGATCGCTCTTCGTGGTTCTAGGGGCCGGCCTTCGACCCATCCGGCCATCGGCACAGGACGCGCAAGGCTTCCGCCTCCAGCTCGTGGAGCGCCCCGGGAACGACGATCGCATGCAGCGGCGGTCCAAAGTCCATGTGGGCAAGCGACGCCGCCGGCCCGGCAAAGAGTCCCGGGTCGTCGCTCCCGGCCCGCGCGACGACGCACACGGTTCCTTCCGGCGACAGCGCCTGCTCCTTGCGACGAGCCTCCACGGAGAGAAGGAACCGCAACGCCTCGTCGGCGCGGAGGAAACGGCCTTCCCTGGCCTCGATGTCGAGGAGCACGAGCGTGTGCAGGCCGCGCGACCGGTTGGCCGCCACGACCTCGTAGGGGCTCTCGGGCTCGTAACCCGGTCGCGTGAAGGGGACCGTCGTGGCGCGCCCGAACTTGTAGCTTTGGAGGCCCAGAAGGCCCGCGGCCGTCGTGACGATGCTTGCCCCCGGCACGACGCGCGTCGGGATTCCCCGCCGCTGCGCGCGGATGCGAAGGTCCACGTGCGTCGTGGCCGCCATGGGGTCGCCCACCACGAGCAACGCGACCCTCCGCTCGCGCGCCGCCGCCAGGATCGCGGAACCGTCCTCCACCGCTTCGCGGTCCAGGCGAACGATCCGCCGGCCGTGGAAGGCTTCGAGCGCCGCGCGGTCCGCGCCTCCCAAGAAGCTCGTGTAGCCTTCGAGGAAGACCTCGTCGGCGCGCGCGATCGCCTCCCTGCCGCGCACGCTCACGTCCCGCGCGTCCCAGAGGCCCAACCCCACGAACACGAGCTCGCCGGCCAACGGCCCCCGAAGACGCGCGCGTCTTATAAGAAAGCCGCGGCCATGCCCTCCGCGTGATCGCACCCTGCGTGCGCGTCGTGGCCGAGAAGGCCGAGGAGACGCGCGCGCGCCTCTCCCTGCTGGGCGTCCTCCGCCAGGACCTCCGCCCGCGACGAGAATCCGGCTACGTCCTCCTGCCCGTGCGCGAGGACACGCGCGACCTGTTCCTTGGTTACGCGCTCCACGTCGGCGACTTCGAGGAGCAGACCCGTCGCCCCGGCTACAAGGAGCTCGCGCGCGTGCCCGAGGAGCTGCGGCCCCTGCTTCCCACGAGCTTCGACGTCGTGGGCGACGTGCTCGTGGTCAAGATCCCCGACGAGCTCCTCCCGCACGCGGCGGCCGTCGGCGAGGCGCTGTTGGCCGCCCACCCGAGCGCGCGCGTCGTGGCGCACGACGCGGGCGTCAAGGACGAATTCCGCGTCCGCGACGTGCGCGTACTCGCGGGCGAGCCGCGGCTGCGGACCGTCCATCGCGAGAACGGCATCGAGCTCGAGGTGGACCTTGCCACGTGCTACTTCTCGCCCCGTCTTGCCGGCGAGCGCGCCCGCGTGGCCGCGCTCGTGCGGGAGGGGGAGGCCGTCCTCGACCTTTTCGCGGGCGTGGGGCCTTTTGCCATCCTCCTGGCCAAACGCGCGCGCCCCCGCCGCGTGACGGCCGTGGACGCCAACCCCGACGCCGTGGCTCTCCTGGCCGCCAACGCCCGCAGGAACAAGGTCGACGACCGCGTCGTTCCCGTGCTGGGGGACGCCGCCGAGGTGGCGGCCAACCTGGCGGAGCCTGCCGACCGCGTCCTCATGAACCTGCCGCACTCGGCCAGCCGGTTCCTCCCGGCGGCCCTTTCCGCCTGCGCCCCGGAGGCCGTCCTGCACTACCACGCGGTCCTGGAGCCACCTGAGGTCGACGCGCACGTCGAGGCCCTCGCGGCCGTCGCGGCAGCCCGCGGGTGGGATCTTGCGGTGGGGGGCCGGCGCGTCGTCCACTCCTACAGCCCCCGGACCCGGCATTTTTCGCTGGATTTTGCGGTTCGCCGGCGCAAAGCATAGGAATTTAAAATGGGGCCGCGATTCCCGGGGACGGGTGAAATCCCTGGCAAAAGCGTACTCCATGAGCGATCTTGCGGAAAACGTCGCCAAGAAGACGAACCTCCCCAAGAAGCAGGCACGGACCGTGATCGCGACGACCTTCGAAAGCATCGCAGGCGGCCTCAAGAAGACCGGCCGCGTCAGCATCTCGGGCGTCGGCAGCTTCGTCAAGACCGTGAAGCCGGCCCAGAAGGGCGGCAAGAAGGCCATCAACCCCTTCACGGGCGAACAGTACGTCACGAAGCCCAAGCCCGCCGCGGTCAAGGCGAAGTTCCGCCCCTCGGGCAACTTCAAGAAGCTCATCGGCGGCAAGTAACGCGAACGCACGGACGGGGCGCGGCACGCGCCCCGATCCGCGATTCTTCGAACGACGACCCGTTTTACTGCGCACTTGCGCAGTAAAATGCGTGCGCGCCGCGCCCTGCGCGCGGGCAGTCGCTCGTCACCTTGCCACTCAACTGGCCTTCGCTGCGCTCGGCCAGTCCGCTCGCGTTGGTGCCCGCGCGGCGCTGCGCGCCACGCGACCAACGCTCGGGCGCTGGAGGACTTCGCCGCGCGGCCTCGCTGTGCTCGGCCGCGCGTGCTTCGTCCTCCGCGCCACTCATCCGCCCTCGCTAACGCTCGGGCGTCTGAGTGGGGCCACTGGGATTTTCACCCACCGGATTCCGGAAACCCGGGAGCTTTGAACCCAGACAAGCAGGTCTCTTCTACGCGCCTTTCGCGCTCCAGTCAGCGATCATTGCCCCCTTCGCGGCCGCGCATCGCGCGGACGGGAAGGTCCGGCGGAAGCGCAAGCTTCCGCGCGGAGGAGCGACCCGGCCGGATCGCTTCGGGCTCTCCAGACCTTCTTCTCGGCAATTGCAGCGTAACTGGAGCCTGCCGTCATGCCTGGTTAGACCATGGCCCCGACGAGGAGCCGGCGAAGCCGGCGACGAGTCGGCGCGCGGGACGAGCGATACCGCGGCGCGCGCTTTGCGCGCGCCGCGGGAGCGAAGTCCCGCAGCGCCCGAGCGTTGGTCGGCAAGCGTCGCGCAGCGACGCGAGCCGGGCGCCAACGCGAGCCGAGTTCGACAGCGACGAACGGGTCTTCTCTTGCGCGTGGGCTCAAGATACGCACCCGATCACACCCACCGCGCGCCTCATCGAGTGCGTCGCGCAGCGGGCCGAGAGCGCCAAGGCTGGCGGCCTAATAGAACCTTTCGACGGCGTCCCCGCGGGCGGCCTAGGCCTTGCCCACGCGCTGGCGGGCGGCGCGCAGCCTGCGGCGCATGCGCTTCTTGCGCCATTTCCAGCGTTGGTGGCCGCGCTTCTTCCAAACACGCGAGGAGCGCTTCATGGGATCACGAATCGGGCACGGGGCCCGCGCAAACGGCGGCGTAAACCGCTTCCCCGGTATAAAGGTGACGACGGGGAGGACGGAGAGGCGACCGGCGGAGGCCTCGCGCGCTGGTTTGATGCCCGCGTTGCCCCTTGGGCGCTGCGTGCTTCCGCCGCAGGACGGGCCGTCCCCTACGCAGGCGGCGCGGGACCTTGGCATTCCGCCCGAGCTTTGCGTCCGTTGCAAGGCGGCGCGCCTGCTGTGCGGCCTGCCGCGCTGCCCGATCCTCGACCGCGTGCGGGAGATGATCCCGGCGCCCGCCCCTTTGCGCGGCCGCGAGCTCTACGGCCCGAGCCCGCCGTCGTTGTTCGTGGGCCGGCACGGCTACCCGACCGTGCGCGCGGGGCCCATGGTGGCGCCCGGCGCCGACGCGCCCGCGCGCCTCGACGCGCCGCGCGAATGGGTGGGAGGTGACGTCGGAACCATCCTTGGCCTTCGCTCGGGGCTTCTGCGGTCCCGCCGCCTCGTGCCGGTCGCGCGGCCCGACCATCCGGTCGTCGCGGCGGCGCAGTTGCTTGCGCAGGCCGAGCGGCCGGCGGCCGTCGAGGTCACGCTTGCGAAGGACCCGCCCGCTTCGCTTCGTTCCTCCATCGAGGGCTTCGCGGCCCCGCTTGGCCCGGCCGTCGAGGCGCTCACGGCGAAGGTCGTCGACAACCCGGCCATCCCGCGCAAGGTGGACGCGCTCGTGTCGGACACGGACGCGCGCGCGGAGGACGCGGCGACCGAGCTCTACCGCTCGGGCATCGACGCGTACCACATCCAGAGGCTTCTTTCGAGCGGCCAGCTTGGGGCCGGTCATCGTCGTCGCCTCGTGCCCACGCGCTGGAGCATCACCGCCACGGACGACATCCTGGGCAAGCGGCTCATCGAGCAGGCGAAGGGCTTCCAGGAGATCGGGGAGGCGACCGTCCATTCGTTCGAGCACCTGGGCAACTCGTTCCACGTCCTCCTCCTGCCGCGCGAGTGGAGCTTCGAGATGCTGGAAAGCTGGCAGCGTGGCGCCATGTGGGCCCCCGAGGACGCCGCTGCCGCCGACTGGGAGCCCTACGAGGGAAGGACTTCGTATGCGGACAACGTGACGGGCGCGTACTACGCCGCGCGCTTGTCGGTGCTCGAGCGCCTGGAGCGGCTGCGGCGGCAGGCGGCCGTCGTGGTGTACCGCGAGATTTCGCCGGCGTATTGGGCCGAGCTTGGCGTGTGGGTCATCCGCGAGGGCGTTCGGCGCGCGATGGAGGAGCCGCCGCAGCGCTTCCCAGGCGTGGAGGCGGCGGTCGCGTGGATCCGCTCGCGCGTGCGGCGCCAGGCGTGGGACGCCGAGAGCGTTCTCCTCGACCGTTTCTTCCGGCAGCGCCGGATCACGGACTACTTCGGCTGAGCGCCCCGTTCGCGCAGGCTTTCGGGCGCTTCCTCGGCCGCGCGCTCGCTTCGCGTGCGCACGCCAAAGTACTGTCGGTGCCGGCTGCGCGTGAGGAAGTAGCCCACCGACGCCGCGAAAAGGAACGCCACGGGCGAGAAGCTGAAGAAAAGCGGGAACGTGGGCGGGAAGATCAGCGGGAAGATCTGGGTGTTGCCCGCAAGGAGCGCGATCGAGAGCCAGAAGGCCCAGCGACGCGCGCGCCAGATGCCCACGGCGTTCACGACGTTGAGCGTGCCCACCACGAAGTGGGCCTGCGCCACGAGCGCGACGTTGCTGCGGATCTCCGGCGCCGCGTTCGAAGCGCCCGAGATCGCGCTCAGGTAGAGCCCGAAGAGGAGCGCGGCGAGGCCGACGAGAAGGTACAGTCCCGCCACGAGCTTGATCCCAAGCGAGCGGGAGGGCGTGTCGGCGGTCGTCGCCGGGGAATCGGCCACGCCGGGCCGTACGCGGGCGTCCACAATGAACTTTCCTGCCGCCGGCTCGCTACGGCCCGGGAGGCGGTGGCGCCTGCGGCGCGTACGCGTACGGGTGGGGCCACGTTGGCATGCGTCGCGACTCGTACCACGCCTTCACATTGGGGCGCGTGAGGCAGTAGAGCGCGGCGAGGTACACGACAAGGAACGCCGCGGACCATCCGGTGGCGATCGTCGCAAGCGACAGCACGACGCCAAGACCGGCCACGAGCATGCCGTACACGGGCGCCCAGTCCTTGTCCGTGAGCAAGCCCCACGCGGCGATGAGCCAGATGACGGCGGGGATCGCAAAGACAAACGACATGGCGATGAAGAGGGCCGCGAAGATCTCGCCGAAGAAGGGCACGAAGCTCAGCGCCATCGCGCCGCCGAGCAGCAGGAGAGGCAGCAAGAGCCAGCCAAGCCCGGTGATGAGGAAGATCGCACCGGCGATGGATCCCTCGCTTGGCCGCGTGACGAGGACGCCGCCCGTCGGCGCGTAGCCGTAGGGCGCAGGCGGCGGATACGACGGCGGCGGAGAGTACGACTGCGGCGAGGGGTAAGGCGAGGGGGGCGGAGGAGGCGCAGCGTAGCCGCCGTAGGACGGCGCCGCCGACGGCGGCCGGCCCTGCCCCTGGGGCGTGGCGGGCGGAGGAAGGCTTGCGCCGCAAGCCGCGCACGCGTCGTTCACGTCCGGGTTGCCGGCGCCGCAGGTGCCGCAGGTCCGCACCATGCCCGGCCCATGACGGGGCAGATACTTGAAGCATGCCTTCCATCCCCCGTCCGTGCCTTTGTCGCTCCTCCTTCCCAGCTCGTTCACGCAGGACGTGGGCGACCCGCGCGCGCGCACGATCAAGGTCGGGACCGTCGGTCGCGCGGCCAGCATCTTTGGCGTGTCCGAGATCGTGCTCTACCAGGATCCGGCCTACAACGACGCCCGCTTCATCGAGAAGCTCCTCACGTACCAGGAGTGCCCGCCGTACCTTCGCAAGCGCTTGTTCGGCCTCTCGCCGGAGCTCGAGTTCGCGGGGCTCCTTCCGCCGCTCAACACGCCCGCTCACGTGGTCGGCCGCCAGCCGCGCGCGGGCGAGCTTCGCGAGGGCGTGGCGCTGCGCGGCGGCGTCGAGATCGGCACGGATCGCCTGGCGCAATGCGACGGGCCCGTCGAGGAAGGCGAGCGGTTGACCGTGCGCGTCAAGGAGGCCTCGCGAAAGCTCGTCGTCGAGCCCGTCGAGGACCCGCCCGCCGACTACTATGCGGGATACGTGGTGCGGCGCGAGGACACGCTTGCCCGTGCGGCGAAGGGATTCGACTTCGCGCTTGCCACGTCGAAGAGCGGAAGCCCCGTCACCGAGCTTGCGAAGGTCCCCCCGCCCACGCAGGCGCGCGTGGCCGTGGCCTTCGGAAGCGCCGAGAAAGGCTTGAAGCGCATGCTGGAGGACGAGGGAAGCGATGATCCCTTCGACCTCTGGGTGAACGCCTTTTCCGTCCAGCGCACGCGCACGGTGCGGACCGAAGAGGCCGTGCTCGCCGTGCTTGCGCTCCTGCACGTACCGCCGCAATCCTGAAGTACCGCCGCCCGGCTCCGCAATCCATGAAGCGCGACCTGCTCGAGATCCTCTGCTGCCCGGTCCACAAGACGGACCTCACGCTCACCGTCTCCCGCGAGGACGGCGGCGAGATCCTCTCGGGCAAGCTCCGCTGCGAGACCTGCCGCTTCGACTACCCGATCGAGGACGGAATCCCGAACCTCCTTCCCCCGGAGATGCACAAGAAGGCGTAGGATGGACGACGAGATCGCAAACGACCCCGCCAACCGTTGCTTCGGATGCGGGCCGGCCAACCCGTCGGGCCTCCGGCTCCGTTTCGCGCGCGACGGCGGCGTCGTCCGCTCGACGCTTCTTGTCGGGGACGATCTCCAAGGCATGCCCGGCCGGCTCCACACGGGCGTTCTGCAAATCGCGCTCATGGAGGTGGCCAACTGGACCGTGTACGGCCTCCTGGGCCGGGTGGGGTTTCCGCTGCGCACCGGTCCGTTGGAGTTCACGCGCCGCATCGCCGTCGGCGAGACGCTTTCGCTCGAAGGCCGGCTTCTTGGCGGCGGGACCGAGCCGCGCGTGGAGACCGTTGCCATCGACGCCGAGGGCCGCGAAGTCGCGCGCCTCACGCGCGACTTCGACCTGCCCGACCCCGACGCATTTGCAAATCGCCTGGGCTACCCGGCCTTGCCAAGCGTCTACGCGGGGGATTTTTCGTCGTCGCCTGCGCACCGCGGGGGGTAGGACCGCGTCGACCATGCGGCGGATCGCGTCCACCGCCGGCGGCATCGTCGTCGTGACCATCGGGATCCCCGCCGTTCTCGCGCTTGCGTCGTTGGCCGTCGATCGCCGGATCGGGTGGCAGCTGCCCTCGGCGCTCTGGCCCGTCGGCGCCGCGTTCGTCGTCGCGGCGCTTGCAATCGTCGCGTGGGGGCACCTGCACCTGTGGCGCGCGGGCGGAAGCTCCACGCCCATCGCTCCCGCCGAGCGCCTGGCGACGAGCGGCCCCTTCGCCTACTCTCGCAACCCCATGTACGTCGCCTGGATCGCCCTCCTCGCCGGCTTGGCGCTAGGGCTTGCAAGCCCCGCCCTGCTCCTGGCCACCGTCACCATGGCGGCGATTGTCGCGGCGTACGTGCGCCGCGTCGAGGAGCCGGAGCTTGCGCGCCGCTTCGGGCGATCCTACGAAGCGTACCGCGCCCGCGTGCCGCGGTTCCTGCCGCTTGGCACGCGGGCGTATAAGTAGGGGAAGCCCATTCGGAGCCGATTCCCATGGCCGCTCCGGGCTACCGCGTGAAGGACGAATCGCTTGCCGCCGAGGGCAAGAAGCGCATCGACTGGGCGCAGGCGCACATGCCCGTGCTCGTCGCGCTGCGCGAGCGCTTCGCCAAGGAGAAGCCCCTTGCCGGCGTGACGTTGGGCGCCTGCCTCCACGTCACCAAGGAGACGGCCGTCCTCATGCGCACGCTTGCCGCCGGAGGCGCCAAGGTCGCCCTGTGCGGAAGCAACCCACTGTCCACGCAGGACGACGTGGCCGCCGCGCTTGCGGCCGAAGGCATCCACGTGTACGCCTTCCGCGGCACCAACGAGAAGGAGTACTACGAGAACGTCGACGCCGTGCTCGAGCACAAGCTCACGTACACGATGGACGACGGCGGCGATCTCGTCACGCGCCTCCACACGGAAAAGAAGGGCCTCCTTTCGACCGTGAAAGCCGGCACGGAGGAGACGACGACGGGCGTCGTCCGCTTCCGCGCCATGGCGGCCGAAGGCGTCCTCAAGTACCCGATCGTCGCGGTCAACGACGCCATGACCAAGCACTTCTTCGACAACCGCTACGGCACGGGCCAAAGCACGATCGACGGAATCCTTCGCGCGACGTCCGTTCTCCTGGCAGGCAAGATCTTCGTGGTCGCCGGCTACGGCTGGTGCGGACGGGGCCTTGCCCAGCGCGCCCGCGGCATGGGCGCGCGCGTGGTCGTCACGGAGATCGATCCCGTGAAGGCGCTCGAAGCCACCATGGACGGCTTCGAGGTCATGCCGCTTGCCGACGCCGCGCGCGTGGGCGACATCTTCGTGACCGTGACGGGCAACAAGAACGTCCTGCACGAAGGCATCCTGCGCAACCTCAAGAACGGAGCCATCCTGGCCAATTCCGGACACTTCGACGCCGAGATCGAGCTTCCCGCCCTGCGCGCGTTGAGCAAGAACGTCGCGCGCGTCAAGGAAAACGTGGACGCCTACCAGTACAAGGACGGGCGCACGGTCTACCTCATCGGCGAGGGCCGCCTCGTGAACCTCGCGGCCGCCGAGGGTCACCCGCCCGAGGTCATGGACATGAGCTTTGCGAACCAAGCGCTCGCAAGCGAGTGGCTGGCGAAGGACAAGCCCAAGCTCGAACCCAAGGTCTACAGCGTGCCGGCCGAGATCGACGCCCGCGTCGCGCGGCTCAAGCTCGACGCCATGGGAATCAAGATCGACGCGCTCACCGACGAGCAGCGGCGCTACCTCAGCGGATGGCGCGAGGGGACGTAGAGAACGTTCAGCCTTTCGCGGAAAAACGTTAAGTACTCCAGGGGGGACCGTTGGCTTGTGCCCCATGCCTTCGGGCATGGCGAACCGACCTCTCCCCGCCGTCCCAACTTGGGGCACCCTCTCCCTCAACCCCCAGCAACGGCAGGGGGCCGCTTCCGGCAACGGCGGCCCCCTCCCCCGGCTTTCCTGCGCAATTGCGCAGTAATCGCGCGGCGAACCGGTTGCGCGACCGGCGCGCGCCTTCTTCGGAACCGTTTTCTAGGGGCCCTCCCCCTTGACGCGCGTGCGCATCGCCATCGTGGGCGCAGGCTACGTTGGAACCTGCACGGGCGTCGCCTTTGCCGAGCAGGGGCACGACGTCGTGCTCGTCGACGCCGACCCCTCCCGCGTGGCCGCGCTCGCCGCCGCGCGCCCCCCGTTCCACGAGCCCGGCCTTCCCGAAGCTCTCGCTTCCCTTGCCCGGTCCAAGCGGCTCACGGCGACGACCCAGCTTCCGGCCGCCGTGCGCGGCGCCGATGCCGTCTTCCTCTGCGTGGGAACCCCTTCGCGCAAGGACGGATCGCTCGACGACCGCTTCGTGCGGCAGGCCGCGCGGCAGGTCGGCGAGGCGGTGGCGCGCGCGCGGCCCCCCGGGCCCTTGGTCGTCGTGAAAAGCACCGTGCTTCCCGGCACCACGGACGGCGTCGTGCGCAAGGAGCTTGAGCGCGCAAGCGGTCTGCGAGCCGGCTCGCGATTCGCGCTTGCGGCAAACCCCGAGTTCCTGCGCGAGGGCGCCGCGCTTGCCGATGCGCGGGCTCCCGACCGCGTCGTCGTGGGCGGCGTCGACGACACGTCGACCCGGCGCGCGCTTGCGCTCTACGAGACGCTCGATTGTCCGAAGGTGGCCGTCGACGCGCGCACGGCGGAGATGATCAAGTACGCGTCCAACGCCATGCTCGCGGCGCGCGTGGCGCTCGTGAACGAGATCGCCAACCTGTGCGCGGCAAGCGGGATCGACGTCGAGGACGTCGCGCGAGGGGTGGGGCTCGACTCTCGCATCGGCCCGCACTTCCTGCGCGCGGGCGCGGGCTTTGGCGGATCGTGCTTTCCAAAGGACGTGCGCGCGCTTGCCGCCGCGGCGCGCAAGGCGCGACGCCCGGCCCCCGTCCTCCAGGCGGTGCTCGCGCAGAACAAGGCGCAGCCGCTCGAGGTCGTGCGCCTGGCCAAGCAAGCGCTTGGCGCCCTTCGCGGCAAGCGGATCGCGCTCTTGGGCCTTGCCTTCAAGCCGGACACGGACGACGTTCGCGAGACGCGCGCGCTTCCCATCTGGCGGGCGCTCGTGCGCGCTGGCGCCAAGGTCGCATGCTACGATCCGGTGGCCGGCGAGAACTTCCGCCGGTTGGCCGGGCGGAGGGTCGTCCTTGCGGCGAGCCTCACCGAGGCGATCGACGGTGCCGACGCGGCCGTGATCCAGGCCGAGTGGCCCCAGTTCCGCTTGCTTGCTGCGCCCGAGTGGGCGCGGCGCATGCGCCGTCCGCTCGTGATCGACGGGCGTCGAAGCGTCGACGCGCGGAGGCTGCGGGCCGCGGGCGTGGAGTACCTGGCCGTCGGTCTTGGACGTCGGGTCGGCTAGCCGGTCGCGCGGCGGCGACGCAGGATCGCAAGCCCGCCAAGCGCCGCCAGGAGAAGCGGCGTGGCCGGACCCGGCGTGTTGGCCGGAGGCGTCTCCTCCTGGCCCGTGGACGTGAGCGGCTCGTCGAGGCTGTCCCCCTCGACGACTTCGTCGAGAAGCTCGCCTTCCTCGGCCACGGCGTTGCCGCTTTCGAAGACGTACGCGAGGCCCGCGGGCGTCACGTCGAAGGAGGAATAGTAACCGAAGGGGACCGTTCCGGTCGGCTCGAAGACGACGGTGCCAGCAAACCCGGCGAGATCGGCCAGGCTCGCGCCCTGGTCCAGGGCTTGCACGTAGGCGCGCGGAATCTTCTCGATGACGTACTCGCTGGATGCGTAGCGGGCGGAGATGGCCTCTTCGTGGCAGGCCGTTGGTTCCGTGCCTTGGCCGCTGGTCTGGCAGACGTAGCCCTCTTGCGAGCCGAAGAAGTTGCCCCAGCCCGCGAGGTACCATTGGTCGCCCGAGCGGAACTCCACGCCGACGACCGAGTTCATCGGAGCGCCGACGGGACCGCCCGTGACGGCGATCTTAAGGTCGAAGCCCGTAGGCGTCTCGCGCTCGATCCAAGCGGCCACGATGTCGGCCCAGCCGGAGCCGGCGGGCGTGGGCACGCCGTTGGGGCCCGCGTCGTTGGGCGCGTCGCTCACCTCGGGATTCTCCCGCGAGCCCGCGAGGGCGTGCGGGGCGGCCGCGAGCAGGAGGGCGAGGACGAGAAGGGCGAAGGTTCGCAGCATCGGAATCCGGCCCTTGACCCGTCGTCGGCTCGCTTAAGCCTTGTTGTGGCCCGTTGGAGCGCGACGGTGCATTGCTTAAAGGTTTTCCCGCTCGCCGAGGATCGTGATGGTGTAGCTTCCCTCGAAGCTTGCCACCTGGGCGAAGCGCGACACCTGCGCCGTGGGCGAGTCGCTGTCGAGGTACACGAGAAGCCGCCACTGGGACTCGTTGGCGTAGGGCGAGTCGGCCATCTTGGAGGTCATCTCGATGTGGTAGATGACCTTTCCAGGCTCCACGCGCGAAGGATCCGGGAAGAAGAGACCGCGGGTGTTGGCGTGCGAGTAGGCAAACGCCGGGCGGGGATTCATGGAGGCCGTCTTCGGGTCCGTGTTCTCGTAGTCGAGCGTGACGGTGAGAAGCCTCGTGTGCGGGGGAACGATCGTGCCGTTGGGGAGCGCGAAGAAACCGAATCCCTCGGTCTGCCCCGGCACGCCAAAGAACCCGACCTGCGTCCGGCGCGCCTTGACCTCCTGCTGCAGGAAGACCTTCTGCGTCTCGTCGCCCCAGTAATCCGGGTGCGGCGGCGCAAGGAAGAGGACATCGGGCCGGTGCGCCTCGATCTTCACCTGGACGGTCCCGTTGAACACGCCGGGACCCCGCTCCGAGTGAGGCATGAGCGCAAAGAGCCACTTGCTCACGGCCGTGTGGGGCATGTCGTTTGCGGCAAGCGTCGTCGGGAGGCGCAAGGTCTTGCCCGATTCGAGGCCGCCGTCGACAAACGTGCCGTTGCGGCTCAGCGCGTCGCGGTAGAACAGGCGAAGGCCCGTGATCGTAGGCGACGCCGCCCAGGTGACGGTCACGTCCACGAATTCCGTCTCGGGCGGGACGAGCGTCCCTTCCGGAAGCTCGATGATGGTCGGGTTCGCTCCGAAGGGCGAGAAGACGGTCCGGAAGATCGAGACGAAGAATTCGTCGGACGTGGGGCTCTCCAAGGGGGCCATCGAGGCCGCCCGAACCTCGCCGTCGAAGAGGACCTTCGTGAGCGAGCCGCGCCAAAGGTCGTGATAATGGTACTTCTCCTCGAGCGCCTTTGCGAACTCCGAGACGTTCGAGTCCTCCGCGATCGACTCCGGGTCGACTTCGCCGTCGAGAAGCTCCTGGCCCGAAGGCTCGACGGCAACCGGCGCGGGCTCGGGCTCGGTGCCAAGGCAACCGGCAAGCAGCAGCGAAAGGCAGGCCAGCAACGAGAGCAAACGCGTGCGGGGCACGGGCCGGCATCCTACGTAACACCTGAATAAACGTTATGGGGATGTTCTGTTCGAAGCAGCGGGGCCCCACCGCAACAGCAAAGGCTGTCGCCCCGTGCAAAGCAAAAAATTAACGGCGCGCCTGAGAAGCCAAGGAATATGAACGTCCGGCGGCCAGCATATAAATAAGGCGACGTAACGTTTATATATGAAACCTGGCTTACATTGGCCTGCTTCGGCGGTGGGTGGAAACGTGGGCGCGGTCGGAACGGTGGTGAACGTGACGCGGCAAGGCTTCCTGCTGGTCCGCGCGCGGTCGTCCGACGCTCCGCCGCGCATCGGCGCGACCCTCACGGACGCCCGCCGGAACCCCGTCGGACGCATCATCGACGTCATCGGCCCGGTCCGGGGACCGTACGCCGTCGTGGCGCCCCAAGGCTCGCCCACGGCGCTCCTTGGCAAGGAGCTCCACTCCAAGTAACCAGGTGAATCCCATGCCCGCGAAGGAAGAAGGCGAACAGGTCGAGGAGATCAGCCAGTGCCCCGAGTGCGGAGGCAAGCACCTCACGCGCGACTACGAGCGCGGAGAGCTCGTCTGCGAGAACTGCGGGCTCGTCCTCGACGAGGCCTTCATCGACCAGGGCCCCGAGTGGCGCGCCTTCGACCACGAGCAGCGCGAGAAGCGCGCGCGTGTCGGCGCTCCCATGACCTACACGATCCACGACAAGGGTCTCTCCACGGAGATCGGCTGGCGCAACAAGGACTCGTACGGCAAGAACATCCCCACGAAGTCCCGCGCCCAGCTCTACCGTCTGCGCAAGTGGCAGCGCCGCATCCGCGTCAGCAACGCCACCGAGCGCAACCTCGCCTTTGCGCTGTCCGAGCTCGACCGCATGGCATCGCGCATGGGTCTTCCGCGCAACGTGCGCGAGACGGCGGCCATGGTCTACCGGCGCGCCGTCCAGAAGAACCTCATCCGCGGC
This sequence comes from Candidatus Thermoplasmatota archaeon, assembly GCA_035541015.1. Lineage (NCBI taxonomy): Archaea > Methanobacteriati > Thermoplasmatota > Thermoplasmatota archaeon. Next base: position 7,548 of record DATLFM010000101.1, on the reverse strand, counting down.
CGCTCGATCGAAGGCGTCGCCGCCGCTAGCTTGTACGCGGCGTGCCGCCAGTGCAACGTGCCCCGCACGCTCGACGAGATCGCCGACGCAAGCCGTGTCAGCCGCAAGGAGATCGGACGCACGTACCGGTTCATTGCGCGCGAGCTGAAGTTGAAGTTGATGCCGACGAGCCCGATCGACTACATCCCGCGGTTCTGCTCGGAGCTGAAGTTGTCTGGGGAAATCCAGGCCAAGGCCGTCGAGATCCTGAAGCAGGCGGCGGACAAGGAGCTGACTTCGGGTCGGGGTCCGACCGGTGTTGCGGCCGCTGCTCTGTACATCTCGTCGATCCTCTGTGGGGAACGGCGGACGCAGCGAGAGGTTGCCGACGTCGCGGGCGTGACGGAAGTCACGATCCGGAACCGGTACAAGGAGCTGGCGGAGAAGCTCGACATTGACATCATCTTGTAGGGCTTGCCGCAGGCCGCGTCGATTCGTTCGCTAGAACTTTACGCTGATGCGCGTCAGGCGCCTTGGAATTGTCAGCGTTAGCACGAAGTGTTAGCGTCAGAGTCACCGTCCTCATTATTCCGGACGATTTTGGGCAGCTGGTCCGCTGCACCCATCGGGGGCAGATGGTCGCGCGCGGTCAAAATGTCAAGAAGTTTCGGAACCCCAACCGTGCTTCACTAATACCTGAGAAGTAATGAGTTCTTCCAGAGACTCTACAAAGTTACATTGAAGACCTGTTTAAGTCTTGCCGACCCAGGATTATGGCTGGGGGAGTTGAGGGCAGCCGGCCGTGGGACGGACCTGCATGGCAGGCCTACGTGATGAGTTTGCTCCATGTGCATTACGGCCCGGGGCGTGTTCAGGAAGTATCAGACGAACGGGGCGACCTCGGCATTGAATGCTTCTGCGCCGATGATGGTGTGGTCTGGCAGTGCTACGCTCCCGCGACTCACATTAGAGGCGATGCATTATACGAAGCACACAGAAAGAAGATTTCTTCAGACGTTCTGAAGTTCATCCGCAAGAAGAACGAACTGGTCGAAGTTCTTGGGCCGGTCAGGGTCAAGAAGTGGATCCTAGTTGTGCCCCGGATTTCTCACCGCGATATTGTGGCTCATTGTCACAAGAAAGCAGCGGAAGTTGTTGACAAGGCGTTGCCTTACGTCGCCCCTGGCTTCCAAGTGGTAATCCAGGATGTCAGCCCTTATGCGATAGCAAGAGAAAGCTTGGCACGAGTTTCTCTGAATGCACTAATGGTGGATGCCCCGGCACCAACTTTGGCCGAAGTTGAGACGTGGATCGATTCCAATGCATCGATCGTTTCCACTTTGGACTCAAAGATCTCCAAGATTGCAACTCTGGGAAATGATCATGAACGTAAGGAGTATCGTGAGCAAGTCGTGGCGGACTACTTGCTCGGCCAGAATCTGTTTGAGGATTTGCGGCGCGATTACAAACTAACTTACGAGCGCGTCATGAGAATACACGCACAATTTGCGCGTCGCCTAAAGAAATCGTCCCTGGTTTCTGCGGACACTCCTGCGGAACAGTTGGATAGGCTCCCCGGGGAATACAAGGAATCTGTCCGGGCGGACGTAGGCGAACTGGCAAATGCCACGTTAGAAACCATAGCATCCGGCGCAATCGCCGCTTTTCTTGTTGACTGTTCTTTGAACTTCAAGCAGGTAACACATGCTTAGCAGCACCCGCAAGCAGCGACTGAACCTCGCTGTGCCTGTATCCTTTACGGATCGCCCTGTCCCGATTGCAGCCGAATTACGACCTTCCTGGCGACTTGCGATAATCGTGCTGCTTCTTGACGAGTGCAGCAGTGGGGCCGCAAGCTCTCTACGTCGACTCGAATACTTGGAAGAAGCGCTTGGGAACAAACAGTTACTCGAAGCGATCTTGTCGAAAAACATTGCACAGATTCCTCGAGTCGGTGTTGATCCGACCACCACTAGAACTATCAAGCTTGCGCTAGCCTACGGATTGGTCGAACCGACAACAAAGCCCCGATTCAGATTGACTGATCGTGGACGTGAGTTCGCCCGCTTGTTGAAAAGTTTGTCGGACTTCGCTGGCGAAGAACGAGCGCGTATGGCTCGCTTGGGGAAAACGTTCACAGAAAACCTCGTTGAAACGATTGATCGGAGGCAAGTGCTTTGAGCAAGCTGCGGATCGGCGGCGTACGGCTTCAAGCATCGACGCCGTCTGGGGTTTATGGACGAGATATCGCGTTCCAGCCTGGTCTTAATATCATCCATGCAGACAATTCACTTGGAAAGTCAACAATCGTGAATGCGATCCTTTTTGGGCTTGGTTTGGAGGGCGCATGCACGCCCGAGCACACGCCCCCGTTGCCAGGTTCAATGACACGAGAGTTGATTACGGGGTCCGGTCCAGTGCCAGTTACGAGTTCGGTAGTCGTACTGGAAATTGGCAACGCCGGTGGCCAGTTCCTGACTATTGAGCGCCGCATTGAAAATGCAAAGGGCTCCACGCTCGTTTCCACCTGGTTGGGCAGGGGCATAACGTCCCAGCGCACAGGGCCGCAGCGCGATTTTCTAGTACGCGTTCCAGGGGCGGCTCAACACGAAAGCGGCTTTCACAAATTCCTTGCCGACTTTCTTGGACTTCAACTGCCTCTTGTGGAACGGTTCGACAAACCGCCAACGATTCTCTATTTGGAATTGTTAGTTCCCTTCTTCTTTGTGGAGCAAAAACTGGGTTGGTCCGGAATTGTGAAAATTAACAGTTCTATGGGCATTCGTAGAGCTTTCCAACACAGTTTTGAGTTTCTTGCCGGGTTGGATACGAGCTCAATTCGGATTCAGAGACACCAATTCTCTGAGCAACTTGCTCATGCGGTCGCAGAGTGGCGCGCCAATCGTGAATCGGCTGAATCGCTGGGACGATCGGTGAACGCTGTCATTTCGGGTTTGCCGAATATGCCTTCTATCGATGAGCTCGAGACGACAGTCCCATCTTTGGTGTTTCCGCGCGCGACAGCATCGATTCCGATCGAGAAAGAAATAGAACGTTTGCACGCCAAGGTTCGCGAAATACGACTCACTGATACGGAATCGGTTGGTGCCGTAGTCGAACCCCGTCGAATTGAACTCGCAGCCAAAACGGACACGTTGAGTAAAGTCGAGCTTGAATCGCAGGAGACCAGTATAGCGCTCGCCCGTGACGAATCCGAGCTGGAAGCTGCATCTCGAAGGTTGGTGACAATAGAAGCAGATTTGAGTCGTTACAAGGGACTCTTACGCTTGCAGGAGCGAGGTTCGGCAGCGCCAATTCCAATCGAAATCAAGAGTTGTCCAACGTGTTCACAGGAAATGCATGATAACTTGCTGCCGCAAGACTCGAGTTTCGTGTCTCTCTCGATAGAACAGAATGCGAAGGTGCTCGCGGATCAACGGGCGTCCCTGCAAATGATACGCGAAACCTTGCGAGAACGGGCACGGCTACGGACGCAACAGCTTCGGTCAATCCAGGATAGAGCAGACCGCTTGAGGGCTGAAATTCGATCATTAAAGGAATTGCTGGTTTCAGATCCGCGGGCGCCTGCAATCGACAAATTACGTGAGCGGGTCAGAGCGGAAGAAGAAATTCGCAAACTCAAGAGTGTCAAAGATTCGTTCGATACAATTGCCGTCACCCTGCATGAAATTGCGGAACGATATGGGGACATTCAAAGGAAAGTTTCCGCGCTTCCTGAGGGCGAATTTTCACATGACGACCAGGCAAAGTTGAAGAGCCTGCAGACTTCCATGCGGGAACAATTGCGCGAATATGGTTTTGGAAGTTTTGAACCCGAAGCCATCGAAGTTTCATGGGATACCTATCGTGCGGTCACGGAAGGTAGCGACATCACTTGGAGAGTTTCTGCAAGCGACATGGTGCGTACGAACTGGGCGTATCTGGTAGGTTTGCTTGAGTTGTCTAGGACACACAAGACAAACCTCCCGGGTGTTCTTGTATTAGACGAGCCTAGCCAGCAAAATGCACGCCCGGGTAGCGTCATCGCCCTTGTCCGTCGGCTTTCCTCGGTAAAAGAGCACGACCAGCAGGTGATTTTAGCCACTAGTGAGTCGCCATCTACATGGGCGGGTCTTGAGCCCGGAATAGATTATTCACTCTTTGAGCTCAAAGAACGGTTGCTCCAGCCAATCACGTCGCTCAAGCCATAAGAATTGCTCGCGCCATCACTCTGACACGCCGTGCACGTGGCTGCCGGCATGCGGGCGGGACCGTGGGCGGGCGGCTTGAAGCTTTGACGCCGGGCATGGGAAGGCTATTCGGCGGTCCGACCCAGTGGTCCGCATGCCTCTCACGTCCGCCTTCCTTGCCAGCAGCCTCGACGGATTGATCGCGCGCCGCGACGGCGGCCTCGAGTGGCTCCCCGGCTCGGGAGCCGACGGCGCCGAGGCGGCGGCCGCATCGGACGACGACGAGGTTATAGTGAGTTCATCTCTCGCATCAACGCAATCGTCATGGGCCGCGCCAAGTTAGAGAAGGTCCCCACCTTGGGCGCGTGGCCATACGATCGGCCCCTTGTGGTCCTCATGCACCGGCCGCCTGCGATTCCTGGCGGTCTTCGTATCCACCAGCCTTATAGCTCATTGGCGTGTTTTATTTCGGGGGGCTTCAAATGAGGTCACGGGCGTTCGCATTCGCCCTTGTGTCAGCCATCGCTTTGGCGGGTTGCATTGATGGCATCGAAAATCGCAGTACATCGCAGGGCGAGTCACTTACACCCACCGAGCTTAATCAACCTACGACGCCCGCCGAAACTGTAGTAGAAACCTTGCAGGGTGGTTCCCCGGCTGAGCCGCGAGGCCGAACTTTGGATGTCGGTTCGGTGGAATTCCGGTGGTCCGCCGTCACATCGTCTACCGGAAATGCCGTTCAGAGCCGGATTCTCATCAACGGTGCTGCGCAATCTTCCTGCGGCTATCAGGCTGGAAATCGCTGCACCGTGGAGATTGCGCGGCCTGGGACTTATCAGTGGCAAGTCCAGTCCCGCAGCACAAGCGGCCTGGAAGCATTGTCCTCAACGGTCGCATTTACAGCCGTCAAGGAAAGGCGCGTTCTGCTTGCAAGCCCGCCCTCTGAATCAAGCGGACTCCATCCCGACATCGTTCGGTCGGCCGCCGAGCGTGGTGTGGTCGCATGGGACGGCTACGATGGCTGGCAAATTCGAATGGTTACCCGCGCAGACTACAATGCGTATGGGGAGTTTGTCAAGGAGTGGGGCGGACATCGCGTAGGCGTCGCATTCGGCCAACAGATCTTCCAGATCGGTCTCGGAGATAGTGCGTGCAATGGAAAATGGACACCATACAATGAAAACACAATTTACTTCATTGCTGCGCATGAGATGGGACATATTTTGGGAGTGGCCCACTCAAGTGATCCGACAAGTGTCATGTACTCGACGATGCAGCCTTCCTATGCGGCACCGTGCGAGTTCAAATCGGGGAGCGCTGACGTTCAGGCCTATGGTTACACGCATTGGAATCGCCATGTTCCGACAGCGACGAACTACCACTTCGCTTTCGATCCCGGTGCGGACACATCAATGAAGTTTTGCATTCTTTCCCAGGCCGGAAATGACTGCACGGAATGGGTCTACGGTTATCGGCAGACGGTACACCTTGGCGCTGGGGACTACCAGTTCCAAGCCCACTGCGGAAACTGGTACTACACTTGCACCATTCAATATCGAATCGCGTATGACACCTAAGTTGGCTCAGCCTATCGGTTGGTTATGCGCCCACGACGCGACGGACTGGCTGCGGGTTTGTTTCAGATCAATCCATCCCTTGCGCGCGCTTCGCGCGCGACGACGCCGGGCGCGCGGGCATAAGACTTCCGGTTCGCCGGAAGCCGCGCCACGCTGGAGAATGACGGCCCGCCCCGCGTCGGAGCGGGCCTTCGGCCGCTTAGGTGGTTGCCGGCGCCGCCACCTTCTTCCCCCGCCCGCTCCTTCGTCTCTCGTGCCCGCGAAGCCACGGAATCCCGCCCGCAAGCCGGCGAAGAAGCTCGGGGCCCGCCACCGCGCCCCAAAGCCGCGGCCCGCCAAGCCCACTTCCAAAGCTGACCCCGCCGGCGTCCGCGCCTGGCTTTCCTCCGTGAAGCCCGAGCACCGCGCCCTCGTGAAGCGCATCGACCGCGTCCTTCGCTCCGAGATTCCCGACGTCGTCGCCACGATCAAGTTCCGCAAGCCCAGCCAGCCGGAGGGCGTGCCGTTCTACGGTCGTCCGGGGTATGGCTGGATCGCGGCGATGTGGTCGTTCAAGGCGCGCGTGACGGTGGGCTTCTTCGGCGGCGTCGAGCTCGATCCTCCGCCGCCTCGCTCGCAGGGCGCGCGGACGCGCCTTGTCGACTATTCTGAAGCGGCACAAGTCGACGAGAAGCAGCTTCGCGCGTGGGTGAGGCAGGCGGCGAGGGTTCAAGGCTGGGCGAAGGTCTGATTCGGGGAGTCCGCGGCTTCGCCTGCCGAGGCTACCGTCCGCACGCTTCGCGCGCGACGACCGTGGGCGCGCAAAGATAAGCCTTGCTGCTTGGAGTTCCGAAGGCCGCGGCACGCTGGACAGGGACGGTCCACTCCTCTGTCGGAGCGCGCATCCGGTCGCTTTTGTGTTGCCGCCATTGTCAGTGGGATTTCAACCGCCGACCGATATCGATATGCGCGATGGTCGAGTTTGTGCCGCGGGATTGCCTTGTCCTTCAAGCTGATCGAGGGAGCCCCTCGAACGAGTTCGCAAGATCCCGCGACCGCCCCTGCGGCCGTCCCCGATCGGCTTTGGGCGCGCCGGGCTTTCACCGTGTTCTCCTGGCTTTTCCTCGTCTCGATCCCCGTCCAAGTGTTCTTCGCCGGCGCGGCCGTCATGGTGAACCCCTCGTGGTGGACGTTCCACCTGGACTTCGTGCATGTGCTTGAGTGGTTTCCGCTGCTCATGTTGGCCTTCGCGTTCGCCGCGCGCCTGCCCGCTTCCCTGAAGTGGATGAGCGTGGCGGCAGGGATTCTTGTCGCCGCGCAATATGCGCTGATCGCCACGCGGCCTTCCTTTGCCGCTGCGTTCCACGTGGTGAACGCGCTCGTGATCTTCGGGCTTGCCCTGGAGATCGCACGACGCGCGCCGTCGTGGCGCGCGTGAACGGCAAGCCCTCTACGCGTCCGCCTTCCTTGCCACCGGCGCGGTGGGAATCGAGATCATTTCTTCGCCGATCCCTTCCCCCTCGCCATCATTGGTATTGGGCCGCCCTTCGCTTCGCACGCGATGAGCGTCGCGAGCCGTCGGCGGCGGGTGTCGTCCTTCTTCGCGCTCATGACCCAACGGATCGTGGCCTTGCGGTAGTAGGGCGCGCGGGACAGGAAGTGGTCCCACGCTTTCTTGTTGGCGCGGAAGAGGCGTTCGCTTCCGGCGTCGAGCATCCCCTCGTCCGCCTGCTCGTACGCATAGACGCCGGTCTTCGCTTCGTTCCGCCGAGCAAACGCGGCGCGGCCGGCGGGCGTCATGCGGCCTTCCTTTTGGAGGGCTT
>DATLFM010000100.1 GCA_035541015.1 Candidatus Thermoplasmatota archaeon | reverse complement strand
GCCCCCGCTGCTGCAGCTTGACGTGGGAACCGAAGGGCCGCTTGGCGGCGCCCCCGAGATAGGAGCCAAACGCGCCAAAGGCCCACGCGCCCGCGGAGACCGCCGCAAGCCCCGCCGAGGAGGCGAGCGCGGTGCGCCCGGCGCGATGCGCCAGGAATGCGACGCCGTAGGCCACGAGAAGGGCCACGACCGGGACCACCGCCTCCACGCCAAAGACGACCGCCGGACCGATCGCGGCCACGAAGGCGAACCCGAACGCGCCGGCAAAGTCGAAGGAACCCGCCCGCGCGGCCCCTCCCCCGACAAGGCCGGCAAACGCCGTAAGGCCCGTCGCGAGCGCAGCAAACGGCACAAACGGCGCGCGGCCGAACACGCCGCCGGCTCCAAGCGTGGCAAAGAGCGCGCACAGCGCGGCAAAGCCGGCCGCGCCCGCGAACAGGGAGGCCGGAAGCCGCGCGCCCCAGGCGGTCCCGAGCGCAAAGGCGGCAAGCGTGGCAAACGCGGCGCCCGCGTAGGCCCCGTTTCCGATCGTCGCCGCCGCCGTGACTTCGAGCGGGCCGGACTGGGCCAGAAGCTCGTGGAAGCGCGCCGCGGCCATGCCCGCGCCCCACGCCGACGCGCCCGCGACGAGCGCGACTGCAAGCCAGGCGAGCTTGTGGCCGGCCCTCCGCCGCGCTGCGACCACGATGGGGTCGGGCTCGCGCGCCATGGTCAAGCACGCACGCGGACGCACTAGAGGTTTTCGAATCGCGCGCCGCGTTCAGTCGTAGCAGAAGCTCACATGGCTGATGTCCCGTCGCCCGTCGAAGGGCGTCGAGACGCCCTCCCCGGCGGTGCGCTCAAGCGGCGCGTCGTAGCGGTAGACGTTGGCGCCGTCGATTCCATCCTTGACGATCACGGCGTCCACGCCCACGTTGGCGCTCCAGTCGAAGCGGTTCCCGCTCTTGTTGGAGATCGTCACGACGATCGTGCCGTCCGTGTAGACCCCCTCGGCGGGGTCCTCGTCGATCTTGAACTCGATCCAGCTCTGGCCGGGGCCGACGTTGGCCGCGCACGTCTTGTTCGCGTTCGATGCGCCGGGCAGGTGCTCGGCCACCGCAAGCGCAAGCGAGGCGTCGTTGTTGGCCTCGTCCGACTCCGCGATCTCCTCGAGCGCGTCCACCTCGACGGCGACTGCGCGGGGTCCGGAGACGGCGGCCCAAGCGGTGCTCGGAACGGACACGCTCGCGCCCGCCGCAAGCCCGCCCACGTCGACGAGCCCGATCGCCGCGCCGTCCACGAGGAAGCGGACGCGGAAGGCCGGCGCGGCGCCGGCGCCGAGGTTTGTCACCTGCGCCGTGAACACGACGCTTGCGCCCGCCTCCGGCGACGGCGGCGACGCAAGAAGCGAGACGACGGCGAGGTCCGCCGACGGCGGAGGAGGCACGGCGGCCTGGTGAACCACGGTCTTCGACTGGACCGGCCCCTCGTTGCCTGCGGCGTCCACCGGAACCGCGAGCATGCGGTAGGACTGGCCCTCCTGCAGGTGCGAGACGTCAAAGGACGCCTGCCAGGACGCGCCCGTGGAAAGACGGTAGGAAGGATCGGGGGAGAATCCGGAGAGCGACAGATAGTGACCGTCTGCGACGCGCTGCAGCGCGATGCGCGTGGCGCCGACGCCCGAGCAGTCGTCCGTCGTCGAGCCGGTGACGGCGGCAAGGTTGACGCCTTGCCCCTCCGGAAGGTCGATCTCTCCGGCGGGCGGCTGCGTGTCGGCGCGACCCACGCGGACCGAGCCGTCGAAGACGACGGCCCCGGAGGGCCCGTGCACGATCGTCACGCCAAGGGACGCGATTGCTTCGGCGGTCGCAAGGCGGATCGATTGGCCCGGCACGAGATCGCCCACGACGCCAAGCGCGTCGCCGCGCCAAGCTTCGGAAGCGGCGAACGCCTGCTGGGCGGAGATCCCGTACGTGCTCGCGCCACGTACGCGCACGGACATGGCCTGCCACGTGGCCCCCCCGCTTTGCGCCGCGACGAGGAGACGCGCGCCGCAAGTGTCGGGCACCTGCGCGAAGGTGACGACGGGAGCGGCGGCGTCGTCCGCGGAGAAGCTCGTTGCCCAAATGTAGGTGGCCGTTGCGCTGGCGACGGTGGAAGCGACGAGGAGCACCACGCCGACCACGCTTGCGATCGCGTGCTCGTCCTGCCGAACCGAGCGCACCGCCATGCTCGACGGCTTCGTCGGGGAAGCGTACTTGAGAAGATTGGACCAAGTTTGGACCGTCGGCCCGCGCCTACTTAAAGGCGCGAAATGTCAACCCGGTTTTCCGGGGAATCGGCGGTTTACCTGCGGGAAGCTGCGCGCACGAGGTCGGCGATGTCGGTCGGGAACTTCGCAACCTCGACGCCGGCCTTGCGGAACGCCTCGATCTTGCTCTCGGCCGTGCCCTTGCCGCGCGCGATGATGGCGCCCGCGTGACCCATGCGCTTGCCCGGCGGCGCGGTGCGTCCGGCGATGTAGGCGAACACCGGCTTCGAAACGTTCCCGCGGATGTGCTCGGCTGCCTCCTCCTCGGCCGTTCCGCCGATCTCGCCCACGAGCACGATCGACTCCGTCTGCGGGTCGCGCTCCAACAGCGAAAGCGCCTCCACGAACGTGGTCCCGGGGATGGGATCGCCGCCCAGGCCAAGGCACGTGCTTTGCCCCACGCCCGCGGCCGTGAGCGCGTCCACGATCTCGTACGTGAGCGTTCCGCTGCGGCTGGCGATGCCCACCGAGCCCGGCTTGAAGATGTGGCCCGGCAGGATGCCGACCTTGCACCGCTCGCCCGGCGACGCTCCGCCGGGGCAATTGGGGCCGACGAGCGTCGCGCCCTTGTACTTCGCGTAGTGGACGAAGTCCATGGCGTCGTGGAACGGGATGTGCTCGGTGATGACGATGACCGTCTTCACGCCGGCGTCGAGCGCCTCGATCACGGCGTCCTTGGCAAACGGCGCCGGCACGAGCACGAGCGAGCAGTTGGCGCGCGTGCGGGAAACGGCCTCGGCCACGCCGTCGAAGACCGGAACGTCGTGCACGGTCTGGCCGCCCTTGCCCGGCGTCACGCCGGCCACGACGTTCGTGCCAAACTGCTTCATGGCGCCGATGTGGAACTGGCCCTGGTGACCCGTGGCGCCCTGGACGACGACGCGCGTCTCGCGCGTGAGGACGACGGCCATTTAGCGACCCCCCGTTTGCGCGAGGAGCTCGCGCTCGGTCTTCACGGTAAGCTCGGCCGCGCGCTGCAGCGTGTCGGCCGTCGTGAGGCCCGCGTCGGCCAGGATTTCGCGCGCCCGGACGTCGTTTGTCCCTTTGATGCGCGCGACGATCGGGAAGTCGACGCCCTCTCGGTCGAGGACCTCCTTCAGGCCCGTGGCGACCGTGTCGGTCTTCGTGATGCCGCCAAAGAGCGCCACGAGCATGACGGTCGGCTTGGCCTTCTTCATGAGGCGCAGCGCGCGCACGACCTGCTCGGGATTGTCGGTGCCGCCAAGATCGAGGAACACGCCCGCGTTGCCGCCGTATTCGCTCAGCGCGTCGAGCGTGGCCATGGTGAGGCCCGCGCCGTTGGCGATGACGCCGATCCGGCCTTCGAGCTGCACGAAGGCGATGCCCTGCTCGCGCGCCTCCTGCTCAAGCGGCGTGAGCTCCTCGTCGACCTGCTTGAACTCCGGATGGCGGAAGAGCGCGCCGTCGTTCAGGAGCACCTTGCTGTCGGCCGCCACGACCGTTCCGTCGCGCGTGACGGCAAGCGGGTTGATCTCGAGAAGCTCGGCGTCGCTTGCGCGGAAGGCCTGGTAGAGCTTGGCGAGGATCGCTCCCACCTGCTTTGCCTCGCCGGGCGCAAGGCCCAGCGCGGCCGTGAGGTCGCGCGCATGGTACGGCTGGAAACCGACGAGAGGGTTCACCGTCTTCTTCGCGATCGCCTCGTCGGGCACGCTTTCGATGTCCACGCCGCCGCGGGCGGAGACCATGACGAGCGCCTGGCGCGACGAGCGGTCGAGGAGCACCGAGGCGTACAGCTCCCTGGCGAAATCGAGCTTCTCGACGAGGAAGAGCTTGCGGACGACGTGGCCGTGGATCGTCATGCCCAGGATCGCGCGCGCATGGGCCTTGGTCTCGGCAAGGTCGTTGGCGAAACGAATGCCGCCGGCCTTGCCGCGCCCGCCAACGAGGACCTGCGCCTTCACGACAAGCGGGAAGCGGAGCTTCCCGGCCAACCCGTCGATCTCCTCCACGCGCTCGACCACGAAGCCGTGCGGCGTGGGAATCCCGTGCTTGGCGAAGATCTCGCGCCCCTGGTACTCGTAGAGCTTCATGCAGGACGGCGCGGAAACCATAGGACGGCTTTTGAGAGTTGCGGTGCCTACGGCCCCCGTGACCCCTTCCGAGAAGGCATTTTTCGCAAGCTACGTGGTGCGCACGGCGCCGTGGTGGCGCGAGGGCGACGCCGTGGTCGTCCTCGTCGACAAGCGCGAGACCGCCGTGGACCGTTGGTTCCGCGGGCTCCTTGGCACGCCCAAGCGGCTGCGCGTGCGCCTCGACGAGGTGGGCTCGTGGCTGCACGAGCTGGCCGACGGGGGGCGGACCGGGCGCGAGCTTTGCGAGGCCGCCGAGGCGCAGTTTGGCGACCGCGTGCGACCCGCGCGCGAGAGCGTCCGCAAGCACTTCGACCACCTGGGCCGCCTTCGCGCGGTGGCCTTCTCCGCGGGCCCCGGGCAAAGCCTTGGCCCGACGTTTCCCAAGGAAACCGCATGCCGGCGGTGCGGGCACGCGACGCGCCTTTTGGAGACCGACGTCCGTTACCGATGTCCGGAATGCGGCACCGTCAACCGTGCCGTTCATGAGGATTCAAAAGGGCTGAAATAGGCCGGCCCATGGGCCCGGGGGACGAGGCCGCCCGGACACCCTCGCGAACCGTTAAGGGCCCTCCCGACCGAAGCTTGGCCGTGGTGAAGGCTTGATTGGGGTCTTCGCGCGGATGTTTCGCCGGGAAGATCGCATCGTCCAGGTCGACGAGCTCGCGGACGACAGCGGGTACAAGATCCAGGCGCACGCGCCCGACGGCGAGACGACCGTCCTCATGAACCAGGAGCCCTCCGCGTTCATCGACGAAGTGAAGTACGAGGGTGGAAACGTCCTCGTCGCGCCAATCCTCGAGGCGCTTCTCGAGAACCTCCGCCGCAAGCCCAAGGACGAGAACTAGGACTCCTCGGACGGCACATCGGCGAGCTCGGGAAGGTCTGCGCCCGGAAACGTGTGGAACTCCGGGTTGCGGTCGAAGTAGTTCTTGAGCGCCGTCTCCACGGCCTCGGTGATCGTGATCCCCTGCGTAAGCTTCAGCGTGTGAAGCTTCAGGTGCTGATGGATCGGAATCTTGACCTTGATTTCCTTCGCCTTTGGCATTCCTTACCTCCCCCTTGCGGAGGAGAAGACTGCCCGCCCGCTTACTTAACGGGTGCTGAATCTCCCGCGAAGGTTCCACGTACGCCGAGTACGTATCGCGGGAACGCGTTTCGAACCTGCTTTTTTCTCGACACCAAGAGGCTTTCCCGAGCGCGAAAACGGCGGCACCGGCGCGCGTGCGTACTCACACGGAGCGTTCGCGCGGCCCCCCTCGTGCGCCCCGCAGCGATCCTTCTCGACGGCAAGCATTAATACTATCGATCTCGTAGGGATGGCCATGGCACGCGCCGCGCAACGCACCCGCCCCGCCGAGGGCCCTCGCCCGCTTTCCGAGCAGGCCTGCGGGCAAGGCGGCGGGTGCGACCTCGGAGACCTCCTTCGCCTGCTGGGCCGCTCCCACGTGATGGAAATCCTCTACATCGCCAACAACGAGCCCGGACCCCATCGGTTCGTGGACCTCCAGCGAAGGCTGCGAATGTCCCCCAACACGCTCTCCGAGCGCCTGAAGGACCTCGTCGAGGCGGGCTTGCTCAAGCGCACCGCATACAGCGAGCTTCCCCCGCGCGTGGACTACGAGGCGACGGCCAAGGCCCGCGACTTGAAGCCCGTCTTCCACAGCCTCGTCAAGTGGGCCCGCCGGCACGACCTCGAAGCCGCCCCACCGTTGGCGGCGAGCAAGACGACGGCGACAGCGTAGCGGCAGGTTTTCGGCCTTCGCCGGTCCTGCCGCCCGCAAGGTGCCACCTTAGCTCAGTCGGGAGAGCGTCTGACTTGTAATCAGAAGGTCCCGAGTTCGATTCTCGGAGGTGGCTTTCCGCGGAGATGGCTCCCGGTACAACGGACTGACCAAAGAGATGAAGTGAACGAGCCGCGAGCCGGGAGGCGATGGGAAGCCTGTTCGTACCGGCCCTGCTTCTGTCGACTCTCGCCGCGTCGGCGGCCGCCGGGAGTCCTCTTTCGATTGTGGCCGGGTGGCTTGCGGTCGCAGCCATCCTTTTCGCAGAAGCGCTCCGCGCACGTCCGCATCGGTGGCTTTCTTTCGCCCCCGCCGCGCTCGCGATCGCCCCGCTTGTAGCCCTTCTCCTTGGGGCGGGGCTCGTCCTGGACTTCGAGCCCGGCTCTCCTGCACGGTTCCGCGTGCCGGCTCTGCTTCCGCTTGGTTGGCTCGGCTTTGCTCCCGGCGTGCTCCTTCGCGCGACGCTTGCGGGCCCGACGCGGCGCGCTTCGTTTGCGGCGACTTCGCTTGGCGCGCTTGCCCTGCTCGCCGTAGGCCTCGCGTGGGGCGCCTCGCCGGTGGACAGCCTCCCGCCCGGAAGCGGCCTCCCCCTCGCCATCGCGGCCTCCTTGACGCCGGCCGCATGGGCCTGCGCCGCGGTCGTTCTCCTCCACGAGCTTGTCGGCGGGCTTCGACCTCGCACGCACCGGGCGTCCCGGGCAAGCAACGCTTAAGTACCCGAGCCCGGCATCCTCGATTCCATGGCGAAGAAGGACAAGGGTCCGGGCTTCCAGCAGGCGGCCGGCCTCATCCGCTACTTCGACGCGGAAGAGGACACGAACCTCAAGATCAACCCGTACATCGTGCTCGCCCTCACGTTTGGAACGGGCATCTTCCTCCTCGCCCTCGGCTACTTCTACAAGGTTTAGGCAAACCCTTTTGCGGCGGGACCCGCTCGCTTCGCGATGCACGTCCTTGCCGGCCGCATCCACGACGGAACGCGGTTCGTGGAAGGCTGGCTTGGCATCGACGGCTCCTCGGTGCAGTTGGGCCGCGGCAGGCCGCCCCGGCCGCCGCTGGCCGAGGGCGTCGTCGTCCCCTGCCCGCTCAACGCCCACACGCACGCCGGCGACGCCGCGTTTGCCGGGCGCGCGATCCCCCGCGACCTCGCAACCGTTGTCGCGCCGCCGGACGGCCTCAAGCACCGTTGGCTGCGCCAGACGCCCACGGACGAGCTCGCCGCGGGCATGCGCGATCACCTGCGCGCGGCCGCCGGCGCCGGCATGGGCGGCATCGTCGATTTTCGAGAGGGTGGCGTCGAAGGCGCCCGTCTCCTGCGGGCAGCTGCGCCGCCCGGCTTTCCGGCCATCGTGCTGGGTCGACCGGACACGGCCAACCCGAGCGACGCCGAGCTTGCCGAGCTCGTGCGCGCGTGCGACGGCATCGGCCTTTCGGCGATCCGGGACGTTCCGTGGCAGCACGCCCGTCGGCTCGCCCGCGCCGCGCGCAACGCCGGGAAGCTCTTCGCGCTCCACGCAAGCGAAGGGGTCCGCGAGCCCATCGAGCGCATCCTCGATCTTGCGCCCGACTTCGTCGTGCACATGTGCGCGGCGACCGACGACGACCTGCGCGCGCTCGCTTCGGCGGGCATCCCGCTTGTCGTCACGCCGCGCGCCAACGAGCACTGGGGCCTCTCCGCTCCGTTCGCCCGAGCGCGCAAGGCCGGCTGCGTGGTGGGCCTCGGAACGGACAACGCCATGCTCGCGGACGGCGACGTCTTCGCGGAAGCGCGGCGGCTTCGCGAGCGCGGCGCCGCGCCCGACGACGCGTTGTTGGAGAGTCTGACGCTTGGCGGCTGGAAAGCTTTAAACCGCGAAGCCAGCGTTAACCCCCTCGCCCCCGGGGGCGTCCCGGCGTTTGCCGTCTTCGACGACCTCGGCGATCCGTTTGAGAGCGTCCTTGGGGCACGTGCGCGGCTGTCGCGGGTCGTCCGCGCGGCGGCGCCAGAGGTGAAACCGGATGCGCGTTGAAGAGCTCATGACGAAGGACCCGATTGTGGCGGAAGTTCCCGGCCACCGGAACGACGTTCTCAAACTCCTCGTCCAGCACTCCGTCTCCGGCGTCCCCGTCGTGAAGTCCAAGACCCGAAAGCTCATGGGCGTCGTGACGCGCAGCGACATCTTCCGCCGCCCCGACGAGGAGCAGATCGCGCTTCTCATGACGCAAGGACCCGTCACGATCTCGCCCAAGGACGAGGTCTCGAAGGCGGCGCGCATCTTCCACGAGAAGCGCATCCACGGGCTCCCCGTCGTCGTGGCCGACGAGCTCGTGGGCGTTCTCAGCCCAAGCGACGTGCTCAAGGTCATCGCGGAGTCGAGCACCAAGCGCCCGGTCGAGGAGTTCGTGACGGAGAAGGCCTGCCCGGTCTGGACGGACACCCCGCTTCGCGTGGTCTGGGAGATCATGCGCGTGGCGCGCCAGAACGCCGTTCCGATCCTGGACGACAAGGGGGCCCTCGTGGGCATCGTCGCCGACAGCGACCTCTTCAAGAAGAGCCAGGTCGAGGACCTCGTGAAGAAGGGGAAGCTCGGCCTCGACGAGGAGAACTGGGACGGCTTCCGCACCGTCATGCCGCTGTACCTTGCCAACAGCAAGATCGAGATCCCAAGCGCGCCCGTGAAGGACGTCATGGTGCGGGACATCCAGACGGTCTTCCTGCGGACCTCGGTCAGCGAGGCGGCCAAGAAGATGCGCCGCTACAAGATCAACCAGCTGCCGATCGTGGACACCGAGGACCGGCTCGTCGGCATCATCACCGACCTCGACCTCATGCGGGCCGAGGCGTAGGGCCGCGGCTCACACGGGCTCGTACAGCCGCTCGCGAAGAGCCTGTTCCAAGTGGAGCACCTCGCGCTCGCCGCTTCCCATGTCGGCCTCCTGCACGCCGGCCAGGACGAGGTGGCTTCCATCCGGGCGACGGAAGAGCCGGATGCGCACGTCCACGAGGATCTCGGTGCCGTCCGACCGCAACGCGGGCACGCGCACGGGTCGTCCAAGCAGGCGGCTCTGCCTCGTCTTCCGGAACCGCGCGAATCCCTGCAGGTGACGCAAACGCATCCGCTCGGGCATGAGATCCGTGAGCGGCCGGCCCAGCGCGGCGCCGGGCGCCCAACCGAGGATGCGACACGCAGGCTCGCTCATGAAGCGGATCCGCCCCTCGTCATCGGCGGCCACAAACGCCGCCGGCAATTCGTCCAGCAACGCCTGCTCGGAGGCCGGGTCCACGACCCCAAACGCGCGACGTACGATTTGGTCCTTTCGCTGGCATGGCGGACGTCGCAAGGTCATTGCGGTCTTTTTGCCGACGGTCGGGCGATACGCTGCAAATCGCCGCAGCCGTTCGTCGAACGTCGCGGGGAATCGATGAGGGCGGCAACCGAAGCCTTAAAGCCCGCGCGCTACGTCGTGCGCGCTTGGCCATGCCAGGCGCGCCCGCCCCAAACGAGCGAAAGGACGTGCATGAGGAACTCATGGCGCTCGCCAAGCGCCGCGGGTTCGTCGCGCCCTCGTACGAGATCTACGGCGGCGTGGCCGGCTTCTACGACTACGGCCCGATGGGCGCCGCGATGAAGAACAACCTTCAGCAGCTGTGGCGCAGGTTCTACGTGCTGCGCGAAGGCATGGCCGAGATCGAGTGTCCCACGATCTCGCCCGAGCAGGTCTTCCGCGCGAGCGGACACTTGGAGAAGTTTGCGGATACGGTGGTGGAGTGCCCGGAGTGCGGGGCGGGCATGCGCGGCGACCATCTCGTGCGCGGCGAGCTTTCGCGCATCGGCCGCGCGATCGAGCCCATTTTAGTCAAGCACAAGGCCGGCGCGCTCGTGCAGGCGTTCGGTCGCGCGCTCGAGCTCCAACAGCTTTCGGCGGACAAGGACCCATCCCCCCAGAACATTCGCGAGCTTTTGGCCGCGGGCGAATTCACCGCGGAGGAAGGCGGCGTCCAGGTCGCCTACCGCGGGGCGCTCCTCACCGTTTCGGCGCAGGGCAAGCCCGTGCACAAGGACGCCGTCCGGTGCGTCGCCTGCGGAAAAGAGCTGGACGTCCGCCGCGCCAAGATTTCCTCCTTCAACCTCATGTTCAAGACCCAAGTGGGCCCGGGCTCGGCGCGCGCGGGCTACCTTCGGCCCGAGACGGCGCAGGGCATGTTCATGGACTTCCCATGGCTCCTGCAGCACTTCCGACAGACGCTGCCGTTTGGCGCCGTGCAGATCGGGCGCGCGTACCGCAACGAGATCAGCCCGCGCCAGGCCATGCTGCGCCTGCGCGAGTTCTCGCAGATGGAGGCCGAGGTCTTCTTCGACCCGCAGGACAAGGCGTGGCCCGGATACGAGCTCCTCGCCGGGCGCGATGCGGGCGAGCTTCTCGGCGCCTTCGCGAAGAAGGTGTTCTTCACGAACTCGGGCACCGAGA
>DATLFM010000099.1 GCA_035541015.1 Candidatus Thermoplasmatota archaeon | reverse complement strand
GTGCCCGCGCGCCGGCGCGCGAAGGGCGGAAAAGGCGGTCGCGGTGGCAAGTAAGGCGCCGCCCCGCCAACGGGGCGCCCGCGCCAAGGGCCCCCGCCGCGGCCGCGTGCCGCAGGGCGCCCGCAAGCGCGCCCGGCCCGCGCAGCGGATGGGAACGCAATCGTGGAAGGCGGCGAGCATGCCCTCGACGCGCCCGCGCGACGTCCCGAAGGTCCGCCGCGTCTCCGCCGCCGCCGCAAAGCCTTCGGGCGTCCCGCGCCAGCGGGCCGCCGCGCGCCGCGCAACGGATCGAGCGAAAATCCGGTCGAAGGCCGGCGCAAGGCGTCGACCGTAGCGCTCCTGCGACGTCCCCGAGCCGGGAGCGCCCTTCCATGGATAGCCATTGTTCCACGTTCGTTGCCCACCCCGCCACGGCTTCGCGGAAACCGTTAAGTGGCCAAACGCCTCGTCGTGGCCCATGAGGTCAGGGCAGGCGACGGTCGCCGGCGTCCTCCTCGTGGCGTGGCTTTCCGCCGGCTTGGCCCAAGCGGCTGCCGTCGAGCCCGACGCGCAGGAACGCGCGCGGCCTTCTCCCGTCTCCGTCGAGCCGATCGTGCTTGCGCCGCCTCCGGACCTTGCGCCCGCGCTTCCGGAAACGACCGCTTCGCCCCCCGCCTCGGTTGCAGCGCCCAGCGCGTCGGAGACAAGCCACGAGACAAACGCGAAGACCGCCCCGCTGTGGGCCACGATGCAAGGCCAAAGCGCGCCGGTCCTTGCCAACGCCGCCGACGCGGCCGCCCCCGCCATCGCCCCCACCGTTGCCGCGACGCGACACGCCGGCGTCCTTTGCCGGCAACGCGAGTCGCACGCGCAGCCGGTGCTGTCCGAAGCGCGGCAACGGTTCCATAGCGACTGGCTGCAGGACGCCTGCCGCGTCCTGCCCGCCGACCGCGCCCCGCTTGCGCGCGGCACGACGCGAGACGTTCCGGCCGCGGCGCCCACCCGGGAGGAGCCCGCAGCCGCCCCGACGTGGCTTGCAAACGCCGCTTCCGAAGGTTCCCTCGAAGGCGCCGCTTCGGGACGCGAGCGCCCGCCGGCGGCTGCACCTGCGGGACCGGGCTTGTCCGCGCAGACGCGAGCCATGGCGGGAACGGGGCTTGGCGCCGACGCCGTGCCGTTTGCCCTGCTTGCCGGGTCGGCCCTGCTTCTTGCGTGGGCGCTCTACCGTCGCCTTTCGCGCGAGGACGTGTTCTCCTCGTCCACGCGGCAGGCCGTGTACGAGCGCGTGCTGGCCAAGCCCGGCACGACCGCGGGCTCGCTTGCCGCAAGCCTTGGCGTCGAGCACCGCACGGTGGTCCACCACCTGCGCGTGCTGCGCGAGTTCCATCTCGTCGAAGCCTCGCGCGTGGGCGCGCGCGTGCGCTACTTCCGCAACGGCGGTTCGTTCCCGGAGGCCAAACGCCGCGAAGCCGTGGCGCTCTTGCACCCGGCAAGCCGACGCGTGCTCGACGCGCTTAGCGTGGATCCTGGCCAAAGTCTGTCGGGCCTTGCCGCGGCCACGGGGCTTCCGCGCAGCACGGCCCGTTGGCACCGCGACCGGCTGCGCGCCTTTGGCTTGCTTGCGAAATCGGACCGATCGAGCTAGTAGGCCCACCAGTACACGGCGGCTGTGCCCGGCGCGCCGGAGACCGACAACGTGCTGTGGACAAGGCCGCCTTCGTGGGCGTGCCCCGTGCACGCGGGGGGTTGTCCGGGGGGCCACACGCAGCGGTAGACGTGGTGGTCGTGGTCGTTTGTGACGACAAGCTCCATCCTCGTGTCGGGGCTCTTTGCCAGCACGATGGGGCATCCGCGCCCGCACCAGATGTCCATCGTGCTTTGCGCAGCCGGGCCAGGCGTCGCGACGGCTTGCACGCGCGCCTCTTCGGTCACAGGCGGCGGAGCGGGAACCGCAGGAAGGGCGGCGGTCGCGACGAGGGCCACGGCGAGCACGAGAATCGGGCGCATGGTCGCCGACGGCAGCGCGCCTTGATGGCAATTGTTCCAGGTTGGTCGCCCACCGTCGCGTCACACGGCCGCCACGACGAGCCCAAAACGCTTAAATCCGGGGTCCCAATCCGGGCCCGATGGCCGTCCGCGACGTGAAGCCCACGCGCTCCGAGCTCATCGAGCTCAAGAAGAAGATCAACCTCAGCGTGAAGGGCCACAAGCTCCTCAAGATGAAGCGCGACGGCCTCATCATGGAGTTCTTCAAGCTGCTCGACGAGGCCAAGGCGCTCCGCTCGCGCATGGCCGGCAACGACCGCATCGCGCGCGAGAAGCTCGCCGTCGCCTACGCGGTCGAGGGCTCGGTCGCCTTGAAGAGCGCCGCGCTTGCGCTCGTGGCGCACCCCGAGATCCAGCTTGCCCGCAAGAACCTGATGGGCGTCGTCGTTCCGGACATCAAGGGCACGACCGTCCGCTCGCGAGCCGACCAGCGCGGCTACGGCATGCTTGGGACAAGCGCCCACGTGGACGAGGCCGCCAAGGCGTACGAGCAACTCGTGGCCGACGTCGTGAAAGCCGCCGAGCTCGAAACGTCCATGAAGCGCCTCCTCGACGAGGTGGAGAAGACCAAGCGCCGCGTGAACGCGCTCGAGTTCAAGGTCATCCCCGAGCTTCAGGAGACCCGCAACTTCATCTCGCTTCGGCTCGAGGAGATGGAGCGCGAGAACATCTTCCGCCTGAAGAAAATCAAGGCCAAGGGCGAGGCGGCCGGGATTCCCGCCGCCTAGTCAGGCTTGCGCCGTGGCGGGCAAAAGCTCGAGGAGCTTGGCCATCCGGCGCCCGCAGCACCGGGGAACGATCTTCGGCGAACCTTCCACGGGTTCGAAATACCCGCACGCACGGCAATGGAACAGCGCTTGCAGGACTTCCATCGGCTTCGCCATTTTGTCATCGCCGCGGCGAGGCTTAGCGGATGAGGGACTACCGACGGTGTTCAGGCGGTACGAACGTGGTGCGTGTCGCCCGAAGGCACGACGGTTCGAACCTCGATCCAAGAAGTTCATGTTCCCGCGAACGCACGAACGCTCATGCCATCCTCCCGCGCCCCCTTGAGCCTTGCAGGGTTCCTCCTCTTCCTGCTTGGGATCGTCCTTGCGGTCGCCTATGCGGGGAGCCGCCAGAGCCCCCTCCGCCGGCGTTGAAGCTTACTCCTCGTCCGCCCGCAAAGACGCCAGGACCGACAGGTCCTCGAGCGTCGTCACGTCGCCGGACACCGCGCCCGTAGCGGCAAGCTCGCGCAACAGACGGCGCATGATCTTGCCGCTGCGCGTCTTGGGCAGAGCGTCGGCGAACCGGATTTCTTCCGGTCGGGCGAGCGCGCCCAGTTCCTTCGAAACGTGCGCGCGCAACGCGTCGGCAAGCGGCGGGCCCGCCGCGACGCCGGCCCGCGGCGTCACGAAGGCGACGATGGCCTCGCCCTTCACCGCGTCGGGTCGTCCCACCACGGCCGCCTCGGCGACCTGCGGGTGGGAAACGAGCGCGCTCTCGATCTCCATGGTTCCAAGGCGGTGCCCCGACACCTTGATCACGTCGTCCACGCGCCCGAGGATCCAGAAGCGTCCTTGCTCGTCGCGGCGCGCGCCGTCGCCCGTGAAGTAGTACGGGCCCTCGGGTCCGCGCACCTGGCTCCAGTACTGTTTGACGTACCGCTCGTCGTCCCCGAAGACCGTCCGCAGCATCCCCGGCCAGGGGCGGCGGATCACGAGGAAGCCTCCCTGCCCGGACGCGACTTCGTTCCCCTCGCGATCGACGACGGCCGCGTCGATGCCCGGAAGCGGGAACGTCGCGCTGCCCGGCGGCGTGGCGACGGCCCCGGGCACGGGCGCGATGCAGATGCCGCCGGTCTCCGTCTGCCACCACGTGTCGACGACCGGGCAGCGGTTGCCGCCGATCACGCGCCGGTACCAGCTCCACGCTTCCGGGTTGATGGGCTCGCCCACGGTGCCAAGGAGCCGCAGGCTCGAGAGGTCGTGCCTGCCCGGCCACGCTTCCCCCAGGCGCACGAACGTGCGGATGGCCGTGGGCGCCGTGTACAGCACGGTCACGCGCCGGCGCCCGACGATGTCCCACCAGCGGTCGGGCGCGGGCGTCGTGGGCGCGCCCTCGTACAGGACCACCGTCGCGCCGTTGGCAAGCGGCCCGTACACGAGGTACGTGTGGCCCGTCACCCAGCCCACGTCGGCCGTGCACCAGTAGACGTCGTCGTCCTTAAGGTCGAACACCCAGCGCGTGCTGGCCGCGGCGTGCGTGAGGTATCCGCCGGTCGTGTGGAGCACGCCCTTGGGTTTCCCCGTCGAGCCCGACGTGTAGAGGACAAAGAGCGGATGCTCGGAATCCCACGCGCTAGCCTCGTGGCGCGTTGGAGCGGCCTCCAGGGCCTCGTGCCAGTAGCGGTCGCGCCCGGCGCGCATGGGAACGTCCGCCCCGGTGCGGCGGACCACGAGCACCGACTCGACCGAGGGCGACTTCGCAAGGGCGGCGTCCGCGTTGGCCTTGAGCGGAATCACGGCGCCTTTGCGATACCCGCCGTCGGCCGTGACGAGCACTTTGGCGCGTGCGTCGTTCATGCGGTCGGAGAGGGCGTCGGCCGCAAAGCCTCCGAAGACGACCGTATGCGGGGCGCCGATGCGCGCGCAGGCGAGCATGGCGACGACGGCTTCCGGGACAAGCGGCAGGTAGATGGCCACGCGGTCGCCCGCGCGCACGCCAAGCTGCGAGAGCGCGCTTGCCGCTTGGCTTACCTGCCCGGCAAGATCGCGGTAGGTGATCACGCGCTCGTCGCCGGGCTCGCCCTCCCACACGATGGCGCGCTTGTCTCCGCGTCCCTCGCGCACGTGGCGATCGACGCAGTTGACGGCTGCGTTGAGGCGGCCGCCCACGAACCACCGCGCGCGCGGCGGGTCCCAGTCGAGCACGCGGTCCCAGGGCCTCTCCCACGCAAGGCGGGAGGCTTCCCGCGCCCAGAGCGCCTGCGGGTCGCCTTCGCCCAGGGCGCGCGCCGCCTCGTAGGCCTCCTGCGTCAGGTTCGCGCGCGCGGCGAAGGAGGGCGGCGGGGGAACCGCTTCGCCCGCGTGGAGGACGCTCTCGATCTCGGCCATCCGACGCCCGGACAAGAGCCGGGCGCGGCAAAAGCTTATCCGCCGGAGCGGAATCGGGCCTGCGTGGGCTACTTCGAGCGGACGTTCGAAGCCATCTGGACGAACCCCGAGCGCAAGGCCATCTGGTTCCGGCGCCTGTGGTGGCTGTCGCTCGTGTACCTGTCCTTCGGGTACGTTGCAATGATCCTCATCTTGGCCGGCGCCAAGATCGGCTTCTGATCCTGTCAGGGAGCCCAAGGCTTCCCGTCGGCCGTTTGCAGCTTCGCCTGCGCGACGGGCGTCTCGACGCCGCAGTCGGCGCACAGGAATTCCGTTCCGACGAGCTTGCCTGCGTGGCGGATCGTCTCCACGGCGTAGCCGCTGTACAGGCGGCGACCGCAGGAAGCGCATTCGAACGTGAGCCACGTGAGGGCCATGGGCGGGCAAAAGCCGCCCGGCCGGGAAAAAGATTGGGGCGCCCGCGAGGGATAGCTTGAAGGGGTCCCGCCCGGGTTGCCGCGCGTGCAGCGCGCCCTCGTCCCGGCCCTCCTCGTTTTCCTCCTTGCGGCCCCCGCCGCGCAGGCCGCAACCGTCGAGGGGGCCGACGTCCGGTTGTACGTTCCCGAGGCAGGCGAAAGCACGCTCCTGCAGACCCATCGCGTTGTGCCGCAGGGGATCGAGAGCCTCCCCGTGGGCATTCCCGCGGGCTACTCGGTCGTACAGGTGCTCGTCGACGGCCGCCCGGTCCCGTGGCACCGCGCGGCGCACGACCGCGTGCTCGTGCACGTGCCCGACGACGCCGCGCGCGCCGACGTCATCGTCGTGACCGTGCAGGCCACGCGGGAGGCCGCCCCGGGCCCCGTCTCGCCGCAGCTCCTCCTGCCGCTTGGAGCGGCCAGCGCGACCGCGCGCATCGAGGCGCCCGAGTCGCTGCACGCGACGATCGACGGGCAGGCGCTGCGCCAGCGGGAGTACGCGGACCTCGCTCCCGGCGCAGTCTTGTCGCTGGACGTTCGGCACGCCAGCTTGGGGCTCGCGCTTCCGGCCATCCTCGGGGCGCTCCTTGCCCTCGTGCTCGCGGGAACGCTCCTCGTGGCGGCGCGCGACCGACTCCGCGCAACGGAGCCCATGGGCTACCTCGGCCACCTGCGCGAGCTCTCCTTCCGCCTCAAGGTCGTGGTGGCCGCCGTGTTGGCGCTCACCTTCTTCACGCTGAGTTTTGCGATCGTTCCCACCGCCATTCTGGGCGCGGTCCTGCCCGTGCCGCAACCGTCGTTCACCGACAACCTGGCCGCGCGCGCCTTCCGGGAGATCGTGGCCTCCACCGTTCCCCCCGGCGTGGAGGTGATCGTGACCTCGCCGGTGGCCGGCGCGCTTGCGCAGATCGAGGTCGCCTTGGTGCTCGGGCTCCTTCTTGCCTCGCCGGTCGCGGGCTACCAGGCGGCAGCCTTCCTGGCGCCTGCGCTTGCCGCCTCGGAACGCCGGTTCCTCCTGCGGCTGATTCCGGCGGTCACGGGCTTGTTTGCCGCCGGGGCGGCGTTCGCCTACTACCTTCTCGTTCCCACGATGCTGGGCATCCTCTACCTCTTCACCGAGGGGATCGGCGCGCGGCCGCTTGTCACGGTCGACGCGCTCGTGGGCTTTGTCGTCGTGATCGTCGGCATCTTCGCGTTCGCGTTCCAGCTGCCCGTGCTCATGTGGGCCGCCTCGCGGCTGGGCTTCGTGTCGTACGGAACGATGGCGCGCCTGTGGCGCCACGCCGTGCTTGCGATCGTGGTCCTCGCCGCGATCGTCACGCCCGATCCAACGCTCGTGGGCCAGGCGATCGTGGCCGTGCCGCTGTGCGCGCTCTACGGCGTGGGCCTTCTCGTCGCGCGGCGGGGCGAGCGCGCCCGCGCGCCCGCGGCCTTGGCGCTTCCGGTTCCCTAGCCCGAGGCTTGGACGCCCGGGCCGACGTTGCGCCCGCTCGTCATTGCTGCTGCCACCAGCAGGACTGGCGGTTGTTGTCGGGATCCCGCACCGTGTAGCAGCAGCGGGACCAGCCCCATCCCATGTACGTACAGTTCTGTTCCTGCCACGTGCTCGATCCGGGCGCGCACGCCGCTGCCCATCCCGCAAGCGCCAGGACCGCCGTTGCAAGCAAAACGGGGATCAACACGCGAGCCCGACTCGTTTGGATGTCGTCGCTCATTTCCTCACCGCGCAAGTAGGTGCGCGCCTTTCCTTGGGGGCGGAGCACCAAGAAGCTTTTCTGCCGACGTTTGGACAGCGTGGCGGCTACTCCAGCTTCTCGCCCAGGAGGCGTCGGAGCTCCTCGGGGCTCTTGCCGGCGTCGTCGATGCCAAGCTCCCGCGCGGCGCGCCGCAGGCGCTCGTCGGAAAGAGCGCGCTGGGCGTCGAGGTGGCCGCGCGGGACGGCGTCCCCGGGCCGGCTCTCGAGCCCCTGCTCCCGTCGCACGTTCCGGTCGAACTCGCGCGCGGCCGCGTCGAACTGGGCCCGGGCGCGGCCGAGCTGCCGCGCAAGCTCGGGGATCCGGTCGGCGCCAAAGAGCAGAAGCGCGAGGACCGCGATGACGAGGATCTCGGTGGCGCCGACGTTGAGGAAGGAGAGCATCACCACGGGAACACCTCGACCGTCTCGCCCTTGTCCACGAGATCCACGTTCTCGGGGATGAGGATGTACCCGTCGGACTCGGCCATGCTCGTGAGCGCGCCCGACTCCTTGTACGTGCTGAACGCCTCGCCGTCCCGCACGCGGACCGTGAGGATCTGCAGGCGGCCGAGGCTCGAGGAGAGGCGCTCGCCCATGCGCGCGGGGAAGCTGCGCCGCGGGGGGTCGGGCGCGCCCGACAGGCGCCGCAGGACGGGCAGCAGAAACAGGTACGCGTTCGTGAGGCAGCTCACCGGGTAGCCGGGGAAGCCGAGGAGAAGCCTGCCGTCGACGACGGCGCCAAGCATCGGCTTGCCCGGCTTCACCTGCACGCCGTGGAACAAGAGCGTGCCGCGGCGGCGGACGAGGTCCACGACAAGATCGCGCTCGCCCACCGACGACCCGCCCGAGAGCACGACGCAATCGGCCTCGCGCGCGCGGTTGAGCGCCCGTTCGAGCGCCGGGAGCGAATCCTCGACGGCGCCCCACGTGAGAGGCTCGGCGCCAAACCGCGCGACGAGCGAGGAGAGCGTGAACGTGTTGCTGTCGTAGATGGCGCCCTCGCGAAGCGGCGAGCCGGGCGCGACGACCTCGCTGCCCGTCGGCAGGACGGCCACGCGCGGCCGAGCCACGACGTCCACCTGCGAAAGGCCCAGGCTCGCCAGCACGCCCACCTTCGCCGGGTCGAGCACGGCGCCGGCGACCAGGACGCGCGATCCCGCGGGCACGTCCACGCCCGCCGCGCTCACGTTGCGGTGCGGGTAGACGGGCACCTCCACGTGCACCTCGCCGTCGCGCGCTTGCGCGTCCTCCACGCGGACGACCGCGTCGGCGCCCGGCGGCAGCTTCGCGCCCGTGGCGATCTGGATCGCCTCGCCCGGCCCCACGGCTCGAACGGGCGCGTCGCCGGCGTGCAGGACGCCCGCGAGGCGCAACCGCCGGGGGCTCGTGCGCGTGGCGCCGAAGGTGTCGTGGGCGAGCACGGCAAAGCCGTCCATGGCCGCACGCGCAAACGGCGGAACGTCGATCGACGCGACGACGTCTCGAGCGAGCACGCGGCCGACCGCGGCCGAGAGCGCCACCCGTTCGAGGCGCTCGATGCGCCTCGCGTTGGCCAAAAGAAGGTCCAGCGCCTCGCGCGCGCTGAGGAGCGCCTTGAACGGCCGCATGCCCGCGTGGGGATCCATGGCTCGCATGCGCGCGATCGGGCTTCGAACTCAAAGGGGGTACTTAATGATGAAGGGGCTTCCGGCGCGAGGCGAAGGAACGTTCTTCTAGTCCCACCGGGTTCCCGCGGCCCGATGGGCCGGCTCCGGCGAGACAAGAAGGACGCCGCGGAAAAGCGAGCCTCGGCGCTCGCGCGCCACGCGCGCGGCGGCACGGCGCCCGAGACGGCGCCCGAACCCCCGGAGCCGGACGACCTCGCGAACCTTCCCGACTACGACGAGGACGAGGAAGCGCGCAAGGCCGGCGAGGACGAATGGGACGAAGACGAGGAGGACGACGAGGACGAAGCGGGGGACGACGAGGAGGCCCTCGTCGACGGATCCGAGGCCGGCGCGGCGCAGACCCTCGACGCGCGCGAAGTTCCCACGGCGCTCGAGGTCGCCTGCCCAACGTGCGGCGAGGACACCATGCACGACGTGCGGAAGGGCACGGTCGGGCGACGCGGCGGGGTTACGTACGACGTCGTCGCGACCTGCCAGGAGTGCGGCACGACCCACCACGCCCTCGTGAAGCGTGCCGGCGAGGCCGACGTGCACGTCATCGTGAGCCGCGGCCCCGCTTCGGAACGGCGGTCCATCCGCCTGCCGCGCGACGACTGGGTGCAGGTGGGCGACGAGCTCTCGCTTCCCGACCAGAGCGTGCAGGTCATGGGCCTGGAGGACGCTTCGGGCCTTCGGGTGCAAGGCGGGCGCGTGCGCGACCTGCAGACGATCTGGGCGCGCCACTTCGACTCGCTCGTCGTGCG
>DATLFM010000098.1 GCA_035541015.1 Candidatus Thermoplasmatota archaeon | reverse complement strand
GCTCCGGCCTGTCCGGCTGCATCACGGCGTTTGGTCCAAAGCCCCCCGAGGACCCGGCCGCCTTCGACTACGTCTACCGCGCCGACGACGAGCGCAAGGCGCCCCACCCCGCGCGCTTCGAGGGCGCCTTCGAGCGGGTCTCCACGACAAACGCCGCCCTCGCCGCCTCCTCCGCTTCGTTCCGCGTCGGCCAACGCCCGCCCGCAAGCCCGCCCGGGTTCCCGGCGCTGCAGATCTTCTCTTCCGTCACCGTTCTCAACGCAAGCGGCGAATTCCGCCGCGTCGACGGAAGCGTGCAGACGTTCGAGAATCGGACGATCCGGCTCTCCACGAACGCGCAGTTCGACGTGACGGGCGTCGAATCGTGGACCGTGCGCTCGGCTGCGATCGAGGCCGCCGGCGGACGCCTGCGCGTGGACGCGGGCCTCGAACCGCCGCCGTTGCTCCGCCCCGTGGAACCGGCGGTGTCCTTCACGGCCGGCGCCGACGGCGCACGCGCGACCGAGGCGCGGTTCTCCTTCGTGACGCAATTCTCGGTTCCCATGCCCGGATCCAACGAGGGCGAGCCCGGCGACGTCTGGCTGCGCCCCGGTCGGTACGGGCTGGCCATGGGCAGCGCCTCGTTCGTGCCGCAGACGCCCGTCGCAGTCCAGGTCGGATCCGGCTCCGTGGCGCTCAAAGCGCCCGGCGGGCGCCTGGAGCTTCGCGGCGCGACGCAACCGTCCGCCGACGCGCGCATCGACGTCGCGCAAGGCTCGGGGACGATCGACGTCACGGGCGGGCGCGCAAGCCTCGACCTCTCCGCCGTCCAGTGGTGGACGAACGACCGTCCGCGCTTCGAGGCGGCGCTTCGCGCGGAGCTTGCGACCGGAGGAACGGAGGCGGCGGTCGAGCTGCGCGAAGGGCAGAACCAAACGTTTTGGATCCGGGTCGGCGAGACGTCGCGCGTGGGAAGCGCGCCCAACGTCCACCCGCGCCTGGAACGGGCGGGCCTCAACGCGACCTACGGCTGGGACTGGTACGGCTCCCCGGACCCCAACCTCGCGGAGGTCTTCGGATCGGCGTTCAAGAACCTGTTCTTCGGCCTCTTCTTCGACTTCACCGTGACGTCCTTTGCGCCGGGCGAGGCGAAGTTCCTGCCCCTGTACGTCGAAATCGATCCCGGCACGGCGCCGGGCACCCACGCGGTCGTGGGGAGCTTCCTTGGCGACAACGCGCGCTCGAACGAGGTGCGCGTCGTCGTCACGGTTCCGTCGTGAGCCCGTCCGACCCGCGCTTGCCGAGGATCTCGAGCATCTTCTCCTCGAGCACGCGGGCGGGCACGTCGGGAAGCGACAGGAGCGTCGTGGCGCCGGTCATGCCCTTGCCGCTTCGGCGCGCCGTGAGAAGGCCCGCCGCCTCGAGGTCCTTGAGGTAGTTCCAGTACTGCGTGTGCGCCCGCGGCGCCTCGCCGTGCTCCTCGCACGCAAGCGCGTAGCGCTTCTCGGCCTCGCCCGTCGTCACGAACGCGTCGCCGCGCTTCAAGGCGCGCGCGACGGCAAGGAGCGCAAGCTGCCGGTGGCGGTCGAGGTCCCGAAGCTTCGCCTCGCTCACCACGCCGTAGGTCTCCGCCTTGGCGACGCGGACGTCCTCGGCGTTGAGACGCGACCGGCCCTCGCCGTCGGCCACGATGCCCGCCTTCTCGAGAAGCTCGATCGCGTACCGGGCGCTTCCCTGGCCGAACTCCGCCGCGATCTCGCCGAGAAGCTCCGGCAGGTCGTCGGGCACCGTGCTCGGGTGGAAGGCAAGCCCGACGCGCTGGCGCACGATGCGCGAAAGCGGCTCGGCCCCGTAGCGGGCAAGCGCGATCTCGGCGGCGATCTTCAGCGTGCTCGCGGAGGCCTCGTCGAGCGCCGCGCGCGGGTGCTGCTGGCCGGTGAGGAGGAGGCTCACGGTGCCGCCGGAGCCGTCCTCGTTGAAGCGCGTGAGGTCGTAGATGAGCTCGGAGCCGGCGCGCTTCACGAAGAAGTCGGCCTCGTCGAGCACGACGATGAGGTGGGCCTCGCGCCGGGCAAGCTGCGCGCGCAGGTTGTCGAGCATCTCCGACACCGAGAAGCCGCGGTCGGGGAAGCGCGGCTCGAAGTGCTGGAGGATCTTGAGGAGGGCGGCGCTTGCGCTTGGCTTCTTGCGCCCGTTCACCTCGGTCCATTCCACGCGCGTTCCGCGCTTCTCGGCGGCGCGGTGGAACTCCATGCAGAAGCGCTTCGAGAGGGCGGTCTTGCCCACGCCCACGGGGCCCGTGATCGTGACGTTCACCGGGACGCGGGCGGAAAGGAGCCCCCGGAAGGCCTGCGCAAGCTGCCCCGCCTCCTCCTCGCGGCCGGGAAGCTCGTCGGGGACGTAGTCGAAGGAGAGCTTCGACTGGTCCTTGAAGACGCTGGGGCCGTGGAGCTCCTGTTCGATGAGGTCGCGCATGATAGTTTCGGGCCACCATCCCGCGGACGGGTATTAAGGGGTTCTCCGGGGGTTGCCGAAAGTGTCGCGACGGGCGTGCGATGAACGATCATCGCGCTCCGATGAATGTTCATCGCAGCGCTGCTTTCGCTCGGAGAGAAAGGGTGCGAAGGGAGGGAGGAAAACGTGGACTGTTTTCAGAGGGGGCGAAAGGACCCTCCCTTCGACAATCTTGTCAGGAAGGGTCCATTTATATCATTTCTCGCGAGAGCTTGTCGGGATTCGCGAGAGCCTAGGCGCCACGGAGCCCGTCAGCGGCGGATCCGGTCCTTGTACTTGCCGTAGACGTCCGGCGCGTGCCGGGCGACGTACGCGGCCATCTCCTCGTCCGAGAGCGCCGTCGTCCGGCCCGATTCCCAGAGCTTGTTCGTCTCGTCGACGATCCGCTTGATTCCCGGGTGATCCTTGCCCACCTTCTCGGGGCCGTGGAGCCCGAAGTAGTAGTTGATCCAGAAGGCGATGCCGGCGGCGCCCGAGTAGCTCGTGATGCCCACGCCCGGCGGGCGGTTCAAGAGCTTCTCCGTGTCGAAGGGCAGGTACATCTCGATGTTCTTCAGGATGCCGTCGGCGTGGATGCCCGCCCGCGTGACGTTGAAGTTCTTGCCCGCGATGGGCCAGTAGGGCGGGATCGCAAAGCCAAGCTCCTTCTGGTAGTAGTCGGCGATCTCGGTGATGACGCGGGAATCCATGCCGTCGAAGCCGCCCTTCAAGCCCGCGTACATGAACACCATGATCTCGAGCGGCACGTTGCCCGCGCGCTCGCCGATGCCAAGGAGCGTGCAGTTGTTGCGCGCGGCGCCGTACATCCAGGCGGCCGTCGCGTTTGGGATGCCAAGCTGGAAGTCCTGCTGGCCGTGGAACTCGAGGCAGTCGGCGGGCACGCCGGCCATGTGGCGGAGCACCCACGTGAGCTTGGGGATCGAGCGGGGAAGCGCCGCCTCGACCCACGGGACGCCCACGCCAAGCGTGTCGGGGTAGCGGATGACGACGCGCTGGCCGTACTTCTCCGACAGGCGCATGAGCTTGCGCGCGAAGGGGACGGTGACGCCAAAGGTGTCGGCGCGCGTGGAGTCCTCGAAGTGGCAGCGCAGCGTGAAGCCGGCTTTCAGGACCTCCTCGGCAAGCTCGAGGTATTCGGCGACGACCTTGCTGCGCGCGGAGCCCGTGCCGAACTTGTAGAAGATGTGGTAGTCTGAGATCGAGGTGAGCATGCCCGTCTCGGTGAGCTCGTGGCCGGTCTCGCGCCGGATGCGGTCCGCGGTCTCCTTGAAGAGCTTCACGTCGTTCTTCGTCGCGCGGATCCAGGCGGTGACCTGCGGCGAGCCCTTGCCGGCTTCCAGGCACCGGCTCACGGCCTGGATGTCGCGCTCGGTGTAGACGAAGAACTCGGACATCGAGATCTTGTTGTTCGGGCCGCCGAGGCGCTTTTCCATCTCGTAGAGCTTCACCATCTGCTCGACGGTGTAGGGCTCGCGGCTCTGCTGGCCGTCGCGGAACGTCGTGTCGGTGATCCAGATGTCGCGCGGCACGTCCGTCGGGAAGACGATGCCGTCGAGCGGGATGCGGGGGGCCTCGGAGAAGGGGAAGATGTCGTGGTACAGTTGGGGCTCGGGCACGTCGACGATCTGGTAGTCGGGAAGGTCGAGCGACTCGCGTTTGATGCGCGAGAGAAGCTCGTCCCGCGACTCGCTGGGGCTCACGGCGTCACCGATGAGGGCGGGGAAGCGGGTGAAACGTTATAAGCTTCGCCCTGGCGGCAGCCGGAATCCGCGCGTGTCGCCGCGCACCGACGGCGCGTCCGTGCCGAGCCACGTACGACCGCCTTTGGGCGCCGCGCCCGCTTGAGGTACGATGCGAGCCTGGGGCATCCTGCTTGCCATCGCGACCCTCGCGGCCGCCGCCTCGTTGCCCGCGGCAAGCGCCCGGCCGCTCGTGCCGGAGTGGGAGGGCACGCGCTCCGTCACGGTCCTCACGAACCTCTTTGGGCCCATCGACTTCGCGCTTGCGCCCGACGGCTCGGTCTGGTGGAACGAGTACTACTCCGGAAACGTGACGCGTTGGGACCCGCGAACGGACGAACGCACGGTCGTGTTCCACGCGCCCCCCATTCCAAACGGCGTGGAGCGCGGCATGCTGGGCCTTGCGCTCGACCCCGACGTGCTTGCCAACGGCGTCTTCTACGTGTACTACACGGTGGCCGACCCGCAGAACCCGGATGGGGGAACGAACCGGCTCTCCCGGATCGCCGGATCGCAGGAGACGGTCCTCCTCACGCTCTCGGCCGACAAGCTGCACAACGGCGGGCGCATCGCGTTTGCGCCCGACGGCTCGCTCGTCGTGACGACGGGCGAGAACAACAAGCCCAACGAGGCGCAGAACCCCGAATCGTTTCTGGGGAAGGTCCTGCGCCTTTGGCCCGACGGCCGCCCGCACGAGGACAACCTCGAGGGTCACGTCTTCTCGATGGGCCACCGCAACCTCTACGGACTTGCGATCGACCCCGACGGGCGGATCTTCGTCACCGAGAACAGCAACGCCGAGCGCGACGAGGTGAACCTCGTCGTCGCGGGCGGGAACTACGGCTGGCCCCACTGCGAGGGGACCGTGCGCTTCGACGTGCGGCGGTACGAGCCCCTCTCCGAGCCCTGCGACGACCCGCGTTTCGTCGGGCCCATCGGCGAGTTCTATCCGACGGGCACCGCCGCGCCCACGGGCGCCGGTTGGCTGCGCGGCGCCTTGCACTGGGCGTCCTGGAACGAGGGCGCGATCCACCGCATGACCGAAGGCCCCGCGGGCGCGTGGACGGACGAGGTCGTCTGGCGCGTGGGCGGGCGCATCAACGATCTCGAAGCCGGGCTCGACGAGGACACGATCTGGTACTCCAACTGGACCTCGATCGTGCGGCTCGAGCTTCCGCCACGCCCCGATCCGGATCCCGACGAGGAGCCGCCTGGCGACGACGGCAATGGGGGCAATCACCTCGGCGGCACGCAGCCGCCCAACCGGACGGCCGGGCCCGGCGTCCTTGCCGTCGTCCTGGCGCTACTCCTCGCGGGGGCGGTGAGGCTCCGGGCGGTAGATGCGCGCGACGTGCTCGTCCCGAAGCAGCGCCCGCCGCCCCGTCGATAGCGCCGCGTGACGGTCGACCGTTTTCCGGCTCGCCTTCCGGGTCGTCATGATCGTTGATCGGCCGGACAATCGTTTGCGTTTGTGGGACGGTGCCGACGGTCGTGCCGTCCGCCCGGTCACGCTACGCGTCGACGAGAAGGACGCTCGTCCTCGCGTTGCGCGCCAAACGCTCCGTCCGGGACCCGCGGAGCTTCTCGCGCACCTCGCCCGGATCGAGCCTATGCATGAGCAGGAGGTCGTGCTGCGCGGACTCGCGCAGGATCTCGTCGTAGTACGACCCGACGACGACGCGCTCGACGGCCGGCACGCCAAGCTTGGCGCACGCTTGACGCGCCCGCTCCAGCATGCGGCGGGCGCTCTCCTCCGTCGGGAAGATCTCGTCCTGCTCGTCCTCGTCGAAGCGGGCGATCGCGTCCTCGCCGGCGCCTTCGAATCCCTTGTGCACGACCGTGAAGAGCGTGACGGAGAGCCCGGGCGCGCCGGCCAGGCGCAAGAGCCCCGTCTCCAGAGCGCGGAACGAGCGGTCCGAGCCGTCCAGGGGAACGAGGATCCGGAGGGTCATGGCGGCCCAACGGCCCTCGACGACGAAAGCCTTTGCGCTCACGCGTGGGCGGCGACGGACGGGGCGCCTGCGCCGCCCATCGCACGCTCCACCTCGGCGCGCACCGCGCCGGCCTGGATCGAGTCGACGCCCAGGTCTTCCGCCAACCTGCGCAGCATGGCTTCCTCCTTGGGGGTGACGACCCCGTCCTGCAGGACGCCCTCGAGCGCCGTCCGGTAGATGCCCACCTTGCGCTGGGCGAAGTACTCGGGCGTGGGCGCCACGCCGGGCATGGCGCGGTCGGCCACGCGCTCGGCGAACCTCTCCACGGGCTTGAACAAAAGGGTCAGCGCGCCGGCGGCCGCGATCCCGATGAGCGCGCCGTACTGCTCGCTCAGCAGCTGCTCGGCCGCCTCGGACGCGGCGAAGAACACGAGCACGAAGGTCGCGATCAGCGTGGACTGCTTGATCGACCACTTCACCTTGAGATCGATTCCCAGAAGCTGCGTGGTGAGGATGCCGTACGCGAGGACCGGCACGTACGCGAGCGTGACGAGCGGAAGCGCCAGGATGAACCGCCAATCGCCCACGCCGCCGGCCACCGGGGGGAAGACGAACACGGAGACGATGAGCGCGATCCGCGATACGTCCCGGATGCCAAAGGCGTAGGCAAAGGCCTTCGTTTGGACGCGGCGCTCGGGCGTGCGCGCCTGGCGATGCGCCTGGATCGAGACGGCCAAGGCGAGGAGGTAGACTGCAAGCGAGAGCCAATTCACGAGGGCAAGCGACGGGCCGGCCACGGCTTCCCAGGGCGCGTACGACGCGGGAACGACGTCCGCCAGGTACGCGCTTCGGTTCGTGAGCCAGTGCGCCTCAAGGGCCAGAAGCGCAACGAGCAGACCGGCGCCGGCCGCGCGGTGGCGGAGCGGGCGCGCCAACGGTCCATCGAGCGTGCCAAGGAACCAGAGGTAGAGGAACGGAAGGGCCAGGAACGCCGTGATTCCGACGGCCTGCAGACCGCCGGCGTCGGCGCGTCCGGCGGCCATGTACAGAAGCCCCGTTGCCGTGCCCGCCACCATGGCCTCGAAGAAGAGCACGAGCGCGAGCCTTCGGTTGGGCTGGCGCGAGGGGGCCGTGAAGTAGATGAGGCCGGCCATGGCAAGCGAAAGGGCCATGGCGGCAAGCCCGGGGATCGCCAGAGGATTGAGCACGAAGGCCATGCGGCAGGACCCCTACGTCGGGCCCCCGAGAATTGGACCGACGGCGCGGCTCGGGGGAGACGGCCGCGCCGCCGAAGCCGCGCTTGTTTCCTCGACTTGGGTCCCCAGCATGAAGGCCTCGTCGGATCGCGCGCCCTCGCCAACGGTCGAAAAGGCGGACACCTGGTAGAAACACAAGGACACGGCCGGACAGGTCGTGTCCACGTATTCCGTCACGAGACCCACTTCGGCCAGGAGCTCCGCGCGTCCGCTCTCGAGGCCGCGGTAAAGGCGGTACCCGTCGACCGGTTGGCTTCCTTCCGTGGCCGGCGGGTCCCACAGGATCCGAACGTCGCCCACCCCGGGTCCGGGCAGCGCCACCACGTTTTGCGGCGCGCCGGGCGCCACGTTGTAGCGCAGGATCACGTCCGTAGCCGTCTCCTGCGTGGCGCCGCCGAACAGGAAGGCGTTGCTTCCGGTCCAGACGGCCGCGTTGCAGCAGATGCCCTCGGGCAGCGTCGCCGGCATGACGTCGAAGCGATCCCCGGCCGGGTCGTAGCGGAGGATGGTCCCGCTCATGCCCTCGGCGGTCTCTCCACCGAACAGGTACGCGTACTCGCCGCTCCAGACGGACGTCCCGCAGCAGATGCCCTCGGGCAGCACGGCGCCCATCTCCACGATCTCGTGCGTCTGCGGATCGAACCGGAGCACGCCGCTTGCGAAGCCCGTGGCGGTCTCGCCGCCGAAGAGGTACACGTGCGTTCCGTCGAAGACGGCCATGGAGCAGCAGATGCCTTCCGGCAGGGTCTGGCCGATCGCGACGACCTCGTCGTTGGCCGGGTCGTAGCGGAGGATGAGGTTCGACCATCCGCCCTCGGCGCCGGCCGTCGCCGTCGAGGCGCCCGCGTCGGGCACGCGACCGCCGAAGATCCAGAGGAACTGCCCGTCCGAGACCGCAGGTCCGCAGCAGATGCCGTCCAGCAGGGTCGCCTGCATGATCGCGATCTCGTCGTTGGCGACGTCGTAGCGGAGGATCGTGTCGCTGCAGCAGATCCCGTCGCCGTGCTCGGCGGAGCTGAGGCTGGCAGCCGAGCAGCAGATGCCGTCGGCGGTGAGCCCGCCGAGGATGTACGCATGCCCCTGGTGGAAGACCGCGGGCCCGCAGCAGATGCCTTCGGGAAGCGTGGCCTGCATGGGCACGAGCTCGTCCGCTTCCGCGTCGTAGCGCAGGATGTCGGAGTACAGTTGGCCGCTGCCCTGTTGGGCCGACAGGCTTGCACCGGAAGACCCCGCGCTTGCGCCGCCGAAGACGAAGGCGTGCGTGCCCGTCCACACGGCCCCAAGGCCGTAGCGTCCCGTGGGAAGGGTGGATTCCATCGTGGTCACGGTGTCGCCGGACGCGGCCGTCGCGCTTGCGCCGTTGGACGCGGGGCTCTCGCCGGCAGCCGTGCGCGCGGTGAGGAAATAGAACATGGTCCCCCCGCTTGCAACCTCGTCGGTGTACTCCGTCAGGTCGCCGCCAACCTCGCGATGGAAGGTCTCCTCGCCCTGCGTGTCGGCGCGGTGGATGCGGTAACCTTCGACGCGCGCGCCGCCGTCGGACTCGGGCGGCGACCACGTGAGATGGATGCGGCCCGGACTGTCCAGCGCGCGGGCCGCAAGCCCGACGGGAGGGCTCGGCAGGTCGAACGTCGTGGCCGAAGCAGGGACGCTTTGCGGGCCTTGCCCCGCGAGGGTGAGCGCGCTGACCGCGTAGAAGAACGTGGCCGCGTCGGCAAGCGGGCCGTCGACGTGCCCGACTACGTTGCCCACTTGCGTGAGGAACGTGAGGTCGTCGGCCGAAGGTCCCCGGAAAATCCGGTAGCCCATGACGGCCGATCCGCCGTCGTCGGCCGGCGGTTGCCAGGCGAGCGCGATCTGCCCGCGCCCCGGCCCGGCCGTGGCTTCCAGGTTCTCGGGAGCGCCCGGCAACGCCACGGCGGTCGCCTGGACGGTGTTGGAAGGCCCGCTCTCGCCGGCCAGGTTGCGGGCCGCGACCCGGTACTTCATCAGCGCGCCGATGAGTGCCCTCGCGTCGACGAAGCTCCGCACGTCGCCGAGCTCAGCGATGCGCTCGCTGCGTCCGTCCGGCCCGTCGCGGTACACGTTGTACCCGAGGACGGGGCCGGAGCCGGAATTGGCCGGCTCGCGCCATGCAAGCGAAATCTCCCCGGCGCCCGGGCCGACCTGCGCCGTCAGCCCGCGCGGGGAGGTCGGGGGCTTGAGGGGGTTGGCCTGCGCCAACGGACCCACCGCCGAAAGGACGAGAAATGCGACCAGCAAGATGGCTACGCGCGCGCGTGCGGACATGCCCCCGGCCTCCGGCCGCCGCAGCGACGAACCAAGCTTTCTACCTTGGGGTATCGAGGGCCGGGTACGAAGCGCCTTCATACGACCCGACGCACGATTTGCGACTCTCACCCGAGTGGCCGCAAGCCGGTCAAGGGACCCGGCGCGCGCTTGGCTTGCACGAGCACCCGGAAGCGCTCGCCCATCCCGGCCGGGTGTAGCAGGTTCTTCAACGCAAGCTGCGTGCCCGCGTCGGCGCTTGCCACGACCCTTTCCGCGCCGCCCAGGGCGAGCAAGAAGCGCCCCTGGCTCACGAGCCCGAGGTTCACGAGGCCCTCCTCCTCGCCCGCCTTCTCGAGCGACGCAAAGTCCACGTCGGCCGTGAGGTCCTGCTCGCCGGGCTCGGCAAGCGGGTCGTCGCCGGGGCGGTGGGCAAAGAAGCAGCGGAGCGTCGAGCCGCGCTCCAAAAGCTCGGGCGTCGTCGCGCCGTAGTCGATCGTCAGGACGTATCCGCGGGACAGCAAGGCCGCCACCCGGCGGAGAAGCGCGGGGGCGCCGGGCGCGACCTCAAGCTGCAAGCCGTCGGCGGGCTCGATGCCCATCCACGCGAGGTACGCACGGGCCTCGGGCGTGAGGTCCCCGAGCACGGAGCGCAGCTTTCCGTCCCGAACGATCACGTGCACCTCGCGCCACGCCCCGCGCACGGCGCGCAGGCGATGCACCGGCTGCGCGTCGAAGAGCTCGTTCGAAAGGACGCAGCCCGTCAGGCTTTCCTTCGGAATCTGCTCCAGCGTCTTGCCGCGCGAGAGCTTGCCGTGGGGCTCGACGGCAACCGGGCAAAACGCCTCGGAGAAACCCGGCGTCCGCCGCGCTTCTTCGTAGATCGCGTCCAGGAGCTCGCCCTTTCCCGCGCCCACGTCGACCACGTCGAAGCGCGACGGGGATCCCAGTCGCTGCCACATCTCCGCGAGCTGGCGGCACAGCAGCTCCCCGAAGACGGGCGTCGCCTGCGGCGCCGTGTAGAAATCGCGGCCCGGTCCACGGCGGACGTAGTACCCGTGCGCGGGATGGTAGAGGCAAAGCTCCATGAAGCGAGAGAAGGGGATGCGTCCGCCCGCGCGCTCGATCTCCGCTCGAATGGCCTCCTCGGCCGGGGTCATGGCGTCCCCCGCAGAAGCAGGAGCCACCATGCAAGCGCGAGCACGAAGGCGAGCACGGCGAGGGCAAACGCGAGCACGGCCCAGCGAAGATCCGTGCCGACGACGATCGGGATCGGACCGAGGAAGACGACGCCGCCTCCCCGCACGCGAGGGGACGGGGCCGGATCGCGCATGTCCCCGGGGGCTTGCGGCGGCGGGACGAGCCCCACGCGGCCGAGCATCCAAAGCACGAACCCCGCAAAGAGCGCAAGCATCCCCAACCCGCCCGTCGCGCTTGCCCCGTGCACGACGGGAAACACGACAAACAGCGACACTTGGAGCTGCCCCGTCCAGAGGCCGTGACCGACGAGCGCCGCGCCGGCGGCAACGAGCAGGGCGCCGGCGAAGGAGAGTGCGCGCACGGTGGGGCATCGGGGCCCGCGGTTGAAATGGTTTATGCCGGGGCCACCCCCTTGCCCGCCCCATGCGCGTCTGCATGGGAGGGACCTTCGACCGGCTGCACCGCGGGCACGAGGCGCTCTTTGCGCGCGCGTTTGCCGTCGGCACGCACGTGTTCCTCGGCGTCACGTCCGACGCCCTTGCCAATCGCGGCCGCCGCCGGAAGGTGCGGCCGTACCGCGCGCGGGAGAAAAGCCTTCGTGATTTCTTGAAACTACGAAACTGGTTGTCCCGCGCCACGGTCGCCCGCATCGACGAGCCCTACGGACGCGCGCTTGCCGGCGACTACGACGCGATCGTGGTGTCGCCCGAGACCCGCTCCACCGCCGAGCGGCTGAACGAGGAGCGCGTCGCGGCCGGTCGGCACCCACTTTTGGTCCTTGAGGTGCCCCACGTGCTCGCCGCCGACGGGGCGCCCGTGAGCGCCTCGCGGATCGTGGCCGGCGAGATCGACGCCGAGGGCCGCCTGCTTGCGCCGCGGATCGCGATCGGAAGCGCCAACCCGGTCAAGGTCGACGCGGTCCGCCGCGTGGCGCGTCGCGCGTTCGGCAAGGCGACGGTGAGCGCCCATGCGGTCTCGTCCGGGGTGCCCGAGCAGCCCTTCGGTACGGACGAGATCGTTCGCGGCGCAAGCAACCGCGCCCGCGCCGCGCTTGCCGTGAACGCGCGCGCGCAGCTTGGCGTGGGCGTCGAGGCGGGCTTGGTGTGGGACGCCGGCGCGGGGCGGCTGTTCGACGTTCAGCACTGCGTGGTGCTCGACCGGGCCGGCCGCGCGACCGTGGGCCACGGCCCGGGGTTTGTCCACCCGCCCGGCGTGGAAGCGGCCGTGAAGGGTGGGCGGACCGTGGGGCAGGCGATCGACGAGCTCGCCGGCACGCAAGGCATCGGCGCCAAGCAGGGCGCCATCGGCTTCCTGTCGGGCGGCGCGATGGAACGGCGGGCGCTTACCGAGGCGGCGGTGCTCATGGCGTTGCTCCCCCGTTGCAACCCCCGACTCTACGATCCGTAGGCTGCGGTTCTCGTCGTCAACGACGAGCCAGCTGCGAATCTCGCAGGGTTCGTTCGCAAGGGGCCCCCATCCATGGCCGCAAGGCTTCGAAGCTCGGATTCGCTCGGGAAACCGGGCGGTCCCGGAACGCACATGTACCCCAGCAGACCTTGTAGTCTACGAAATTCGTAGCCTTTTGGTCCGTGATCCCATGCCCCGCCCCTTCGTCCCCGCCACGCCGCCTGGCAAGAAAGGCAAGGAGATCGTGGAGCGCGACCACAAGGCGCTGGTGAAGACCACGAAGACAAGCCCGGTCGTCGTCGAGCGCGGCGAAGGCTGCTGGCTAACAGGCGTGGACGGAGAGCGCTACCTCGACTTCACAAGCGGCGTGGGCGTCGTGAACACCGGCCACAGCCATCCCGCCGTCGTGGAGGCCATCCGGCGGCAGGCCGGGCAGCTCGTCCACTTCGCCGGCACCGACTACTACTATGAGCAGCAGGTGGAGCTCGCCGAGAAGCTCGCCCGCATCGCGCCCGGCGCCTTCGCGAAGAAGGTGTTCTTCACGAACTCGGGCACCGAGAGCAACGAGGCGGCCATCAAGATGGCCCGGTACGCCACGCGCCGGCGTCAGTTCCTGGCCTTCATCGGCGGCTTCCACGGGCGCACGCTCGGATCGCTCTCGCTCACCGCGAGCAAGCCCGTGCACCAGGACCGCTTCTTCCCGGCCATGCCCGGCGTGCACCACGCGCCGTACGCGAACCCGTACCGCAACCCGTGGAACCTCGACGGCTACGAGAAGCCAGCCGAGCTCACGAAGGCCGCGCTCGAATTCATCGAGAAGCATCTCCTCGCCACGTACGTCCCGGCCTCGGACGTCGCCGCCATCTTCGTGGAGCCCGTGCAGGGCGAGGGCGGCTACGTCGTGCCGCCGAAGGACTTCCACGCGGAGCTTCGCAAGCTCGCCGACCGCCACGGCATGCTCCTTTGCTTCGACGAGGTGCAGACGGGCTTTGGCCGCACCGGCAAGATGTTCGCGGCCGAGCACTTCGGCGTCTCGCCCGACACGATGCAGCTTGCAAAGGCGATGGCCTCCGGGTTGCCCATGGGCGCGCTCGTGGCGCGCGCGGACCTCGACTTCGACGTCGAGGGCGCGCACAGCAACACCTACGGCGGAAACGTGCTCGCCTGCGCGGCCTCGCTCGCCACGATCGACGTGCTGCAGAAGGGGCTTGTGGAAAACGCGGCCAAGCGCGGGGCGCACCTGCGCGCGCGACTCGACGAGCTGCCCGACGAATTCCCGATCGTGGGCGACGTGCGGGGCCTGGGCCTCATGCAGGCGACCGATCTCGTCAAGGACCGGCGCACGAAGGAGCACGCGACCAAGGAGCGCGACGCCGTGATCGAGGCCGCGTACAAGAAGGGGCTCGTGCTCCTGCCTTGCGGCAAGTCGGGGATCCGCTACATCCCGCCGCTTGTCGTCACGGACGAGGAGATCGACGTGGCCGTCGAGATCGTGCGGGAGTGCTTGCGGGCGGCTCGCTAGGCCCAAAGCCGCCGACGGATCTCGTCCACCGCGCGCTCGCGAGGGACACGCGTTTGCGCGCCCGTGTCGCGGTCCCGGATCGTGACGCCCTGGCCCTCGAGCGTCTCGTAATCGACCGTGACGCACCAAGGCGTGCCGATCTCGTCCATGCGCGCGTACCGCTTGCCGATGGATCCCGAATCGTCGTACAGGGAGGCGATGCCGGCGTCGCGAAGCTCCCGATCGAGGCGCAGGGCTTCGGCGTCGAGGCCGTCCTTGCCCATGAGCGGGAAGACGCCCACCTTGACCGGCGCCACCTGCGGGGAGAGCTTGAGCGTGGCCCACTCGCGCTCGCCTCCCGGAACGGCGTAGGCGGATTCGAGGAGCGCGTACAGGATGCGGTCGACGCCGTAGGAGGGCTCGACCACGTGGGGCGTGTACAGCTCGCCGGACTCCGTCTCGCGCACGCGCTGCACCGCAAACGCTTCGGCGGGCACCTCGAACCGCTCGCCGTCGGCTTCCACGGTGACCTTCTCCTTTCCGCGGACGGTCTCCGGATCGAGCGCTTCGAGCGCCTCCTTCACGGCGACGGCCCTGCCCTTGAACAGGGGGCCCAGCTTCGCCGACTTCGCCACGACCTTCTCGTGCTCCACCTCGCGCGGCGCGTCGTACTTGCGAAGCGCGCGCAGCTTGACGCCCGAGACGCGCTCGTGCGCGCGAAGGTCGTAGTCGGTACGGTCCGCGATTCCGACGATCTCGACCCAGCCAAAGCGCGGCGAAAGGAACTCGGCGTCCCACGTGTCCGTGGAGTAGTGGGCCTTCTCGGTGGGCTCGTGCTGGCGGAAGCGGAGGCGCGAGGGGGAGAGGCCCGCGGCTTCGAGGAACTCGTCGGTGAGCGCAAGGAAGTAGCCGAGCGCGCCGTTTGCGATCACGCCCTTGGCGACGGCTTCGCCCATCTTCCATCGCCGCGCTTCCGCCAGCACGAGCC
>DATLFM010000097.1 GCA_035541015.1 Candidatus Thermoplasmatota archaeon | reverse complement strand
GCTTTTGGCGCGGCGGGCGCCTCGCCCTTGCGGCGTCCCAGGCGCATCTTGAATCGGGAGGCCTTCGGGGCCGCGGGAGTTGGAGGGGTCGGAGGGGAGGCTTTGGCGGCGGCCTCCTTCTCGAGGCGCTTGCGCTCCTTCCAGGCGTAGTACCAGTCGTCGAACGGCGCAAACGCTCCCATTCTGGTCCTAGTGGATCGTTTCCCGTACTTGACCCCCGGGTCGGGGCTCCGGGACGACCGGGCCCCTGTTCCCCTTGGGAAAGCGCCCGCGCGGGGCGCGCACCTTTATCCTGTCGTCCCACCTATTCCGGCCCCGCATGGCCGGTGCAAGCCCGCCCGAGGCGCCGCCGAAAAAGCCCCTCACGTACGCGGCCGCCGGCGTGGACATCGAAAAGGCCGACCGGGCCAAGAAAGCCATCCTGAAAACCCTCTCCTTCAAGCGGACGGGGCTTGGCGCGCCCCTCGATCTGCCCTGGGGCTTTGCCGGCGCCGTGGACTTTGGCGAACACGCGCTTGTCCTGTGCACGGACGGCGTGGGCACGAAGGTCGAAGTCGCCGCCGCTACGAATCGGTGGGAGACGATCGGCATCGACGCCGTGGCCATGAACGTGAACGACGCGCTCTGCGCGGGCGCCGAGCCTCTGGCGCTTGTCGACTACATCGTGCTCCAGAAACCCGACGAGGATCTCGTCACCCGCATCGCCGTGGGCCTGAACGAAGGCGCAAGGCAATCAAACGCGACGATCGTGGGCGGCGAGACGGCCATCCTGCCGGAGCTTGCAAACGGCGTCGACGTGTCGGCGACGTGCCTGGGCTACGCGAAGAAGAGCGAGATCCTCCAAGCCGAGCGCGTCCGCGCCGGCGACGTCCTCATCGGATTCGCCTCCTCCGGGCTCCATTCCAACGGCTACACGCTTGCCCGCCGCATCCTTCGGGACGCCGGCGTCCGTTACGACGACCCCGGGCCGGGCGGGAGGACGTGGGGAGAGATCCTGCTCGAGCCCACGCTCATCTACGTGAAGGCCCTGCTGGCGCTTCGCGCGAAGGTCGCCGTGCGCGG
The DNA here is from genome assembly GCA_035541015.1 of Candidatus Thermoplasmatota archaeon. NCBI lineage: Archaea > Methanobacteriati > Thermoplasmatota > Thermoplasmatota archaeon. Next base: position 68,305 of record DATLFM010000097.1, on the reverse strand, counting down.
CGCGGCAAACGTCACCGGCGGCGGCCTGACGAACCTTTCGCGCATGAACCGGCGGCTCGAGTACGTGCTCGACGAGCCGTTCCCCACCCCCGAGGTCTTCCGCGCGCTGGCCGAGTACGGGAAGGTCGAGCCGAAGGAGATGTGGCGCACGTTCAACATGGGCCTGGGTTTCGTCGTGGCCGTCGCCGACGCCGACGTGCCTGCGGCGCTCTCCGCGCTTGCGCCGCACGCGAACGCCAAAGTGGTGGGCCGGGTCGTGCCGGGCTCGGGCGTCTGGCTGCCGGGCCTCGACCTTCGGTTCTGATGGGCCATGGAGCACGCGCACGCCCGCGGCGACCGCACCGCCGATCCGGCCGTGCACGCGCACAAGCTGCGCATCGCGCTGGCGCTTGCCCTGCTCGTGCTTGCGTTGGAGGTGGCGGCGTACGTGCGCACCGGAAGCCTTGCGATCCTCTCCGACGCCGGGCACCTTCTCATCGACATCTCGGCCCTCACGATCGCCTACGGCTCCGCGCGTCTGGCGCAGCGGCCCCCCACGGAGCGCCGCAGCTACGGGCACCATCGCATCGAGATCCTGGCGGGCCTTGCAAACGGCATCCTGCTCCTTGGCGTGGGCGGTTTCGTCTTCTCGCAGGCGATCCCGCGCCTGGCAAGTCCGCCGGCCGTGCACGGCGAGACGGTCTCGCTCGTGGGCATGGCCGCGATCGTAAGCGGTCTCGCGGGCGCCTACATCCTGCGCGAGTCCAGGCACGCGAGCCTCAACGTGAAGGCCGCCTACTTCCACGTCCTCTCCGACGTGGCAAGCAGCGCGGCCGTCGTGGCCGCCGGCCTTGGCATCGCGCTCACCGGACTGTACGTGCTCGACCCCTTGGCCGGCATCGCCATCGGGGCCCTCATCGTCTACGGCGGCATCCGGCTCCTGCGCGAAGCGGGGCCCATCCTGCTGCAGGCCGCGCCCCCGGGCCTCGACCCCGAGCGGATCCGCCGCGCCGTCGTCGCGCTCGAAGGCGTCGCCTCCGTGCACGACCTCCACCTTTGGAGCCTCACGCCGGGGCGGCACGTGGCCACCATGCACGTCGTCGTCGATTCGGCGTCGACCGGGCGGCGGGACGAGGTGACGATGCGCGTCATCAAGCTCCTGCACGACGACTTTGGCATCGAGCACGCCACGATCCAGGCCGAGCGCGAGAACCCCGAGCACCCCGGCGTCGTGCACGCCTGACGCGCCAACGCAAAAGGTTCAAGGAATGCCGCGGCCTCGCGCCTGTTGCCCATGGGCGAGCTCTCGCACCGCCTGGTCCTCCGCGTGAAGCGCATCGCGCCGCCTGCCCTCTGGCGGCAGGTCCAGCGCGGCTACTACGGCGCCCGGCGCGCGTGGTTCGACCGCTTCGGCCGCCCCGTCCTTCCGCGCGAGACGAGCAAGGCCCGCGAGCGTCGCCTGCGCGAGGGGTTCTTCGACAAGTACTGCCGCGGCCAGGGCATCGACATCGGCTGCGCGGGCGACGTGCTCGCGCCCAACTGCCGGGGATGGGACCTCGAGGACGGCGACGCGCACCACCTCGCCGGCGCGCCCGACGCCTCCTACGACTTCGCCTACTCCTCCCACACGCTTGAGCACATGGAGGACCCGGCGCTTGCGCTTCGCAACTGGTGGCGCGTCGTCAAGCCCGGCGGATTCCTCCTCCTCTACGTCCCCGACCGCGACCTGTACGAGAAGAAGCGCACGCTTCCTTCGCGCTGGAACGACGACCACAAGCACTACTTCCTCCTCGACCGCGACGACCCGCCCGACACGATCGGGCTTCTGCCGCTCGTCGAGCGGACGCTCGCGGGCTTCGAGGTGCTCGAGGCGCGGCGATGCGACGAAGGCCACACGATCCGCGACCCGGACCGCCCAAGCGACGGCGAGTACTCCATCGAGATCGTGCTGCGAAAGCGGGCGTGAGGGCCCCGCGCGCCCGGCCGCTGGCCCCAAACGTTCATGAGCCCGCCTCCATCTCGGGGAACCGCGGGACCATGAAGCTCTTCCTCGACACGGCCAACATCGACGAGATCCGCCGCGCGGCCGACTGGGCCGTCCTCGACGGCGTCACCACGAACCCGAGCCTCGTTGCGAAGGAGACGGGCAAGGACTTCCGCTCCATTCTCAAGGAGATCTGCGAAATCGTCGACGGTCCCATCAGCGCGGAAGTCACCTCCACGAAGGCCGACGAGATGGTCCGCCAGGGCGAGGACCTGGCGAAGCTGCACGAGAACATCGTGGTGAAGTGCCAGCTCACGGCCGACGGGCTCAAGGCGACGCGGGCGCTCGCGAAAAAGGGCATCCCCGTCAACGTGACCCTGTGCTTCTCCGCCAACCAGGCGCTCCTTGCGGCCAAGGCGGGCGCCGCGTACATCTCGCCGTTCGTGGGCCGGCTCGACGACGTCTCGCACGACGGGATGGACCTCCTTCGCCAGATCGTGGCGATCTACAACAACTACGACTTCGAGACGGAGGTTCTGGCCGCCTCCGTCCGGCACCCGGTGCACGTGGTGGAGTGCGCGCTCGCCGGCGCGGACATCGCCACCCTTCCCTACAAGGTCCTCGAGCAGATGGTGAAGCACCCCCTCACGGACCGGGGCCTCGAGCAGTTCCTCAAGGACTGGGAGAAGGTCCCGAAGTCGTGATCGCCCGCCCGCTTGGCGCGCCGCCGAGGCTTCTTCGCGAAACTTTAAGAACAGGAGCATCGTCGCACGCGCGTGAGCGGAGGAGCGGCGGGGACCGAGACGGGAGTCCAGGTGCTTCTCCAAACGCCGTCGGTGACCCTCGTCGAGGATGCCGAAGGCATCGTCCGGCTCGTGCGGCGGGGCGACATCTCCATCGAGGACGCCCGAGAGCTCGAGCGCGTCATGGCGCCGCTCGTCGAGCGAAGCCCCCTCCGGTTGCTGGCCGATCCGCGCGAGGGCGGCCAGGCGCCCCCGGAGGTCCGTCGCGTGTACTACGACATCGCCCGGCGGACGCGGGACGCTCGCGTGGCGATCGTGGGCGCTCGCCCGTACCATCACGTCGTCGCGAACCTCGTGCTGCGGGCCACGACGAACCTTCGCATCGAGTACTTCGACGACGAGGCCGAGGCGCGCCGGTGGCTCCTTGCCCCGCGAAAGACGGCCTGATCCGGGCGACCGAAAGGCTTTGGCCCCCCCCGCGGATCGCCCGGGCATGGCCCGCGTGCGCGTCCGGTTCTTCGCTTCGCCGCGCGAGATCGTGGGCGAACGCGAGATCCCGTGGGAGATCCGCGACGGCGCGACCGCGCGGGAGCTCCTCGACGCCCTCGTGGCGCGCTTTCCCAAGCTCGCCCCGTTGCGGGGGCACCTCCTCGTGAGCGTGAACCGCGAGTTCGCGCGCGCGGAAGACCCCGTGCGCGACGGCGACGAGGTGGCGATCATGCCGCCGGTGTCCGGCGGAGCCGGCACCGGCGACGGGGAACGCGAGCGTTCCACGGAGCCCGTGAGCGGCGGAGCCGCGAACGGCCCCGGGGAATCCGAACGCGACGCGGATTCCACGAGGGCGGTGAGCGGCGGAGCCCCCGATCCGACCCTTCCGGCCGCCGGCGCTCGCATCCAGCCCCACGCGGCAAGCCTGGACGAGCTTCTGCGGGAAGTCTCCGATCCCTCCGCCGGCGCCGTCGCCTCGTTCGTCGGGACCGTGCGGTCGGAGAGCGGGGGGTCGCCCGTCGTGGCCCTCGAGTACGAGTTCTACGAGGGAATGGCCGAGGCCAAGCTCCAGGCGCTTGCCGAGCGGGCCGTGGAGCGCTTTGGCCTGTGCAAGGCGCGCGTGGTCCACCGCGCGGGGCGCTTTGCGGTGGGCGAGCCCGTCCTGTGGGTGGCCGCAAGCGCCTCCCACCGCGACGCGGCGTTTTCCGCCTGCCGATGGATGGTCGAGGAGCTCAAGGCGAGCGTTCCCATCTGGAAGAAGGAGCACGTGGGCAAGGACGGCGTGGTCGAGCGGGCCCGATGGGTGGGAGCCCCATGACGGCGCGCATGGTCGACGTGGGCGACAAGGATCTCGTTGCGCGGCGGGCCGTCGCCGAGGGCGTGCTCCGGCTCTCCGCCCGCACCGTGCAGGCCATCCGCCGGGGCACGATCGAAAAGGGCGACGTCGTCGCGACGGCGACCGTGGCCGGCCTCCAGGCGGTGAAGCGCACGCCCGAGACGCTGCCCCTGTGCCACCCGATCCCCCTCACGTCGGCGCACGTCACGCTTCGGCTGGAGAAGGACCGCGTGGTCGCGCGGTGCGAGGTCGCCGCCGAGTACCGGACGGGCGTCGAGATGGAGGCCCTGACGGGCGCCGCCGCCGCGCTCCTTTGCGTGTGGGACATGGTAAAGCCGCTCGAGAAGGACGCGCGCGGGCAGTACCCCCGCACGCGCATCGAGAGCCTGCGCGTGCTCGAGAAGCGCAAGGGCCAATCGCCCCGGAGGCGTCGCGCGTGAGCGTCCGCGAGCACAAGCGCGCCGCGCCCGCGCGCCTGCGCGTCGCCGTGCTTACGGCAAGCGACTCGCGAAGCGCGGCCACCGACGACTCGGGCCACCTCCTCGTCGAGCTCCTGGCCCGCGCTGGCCACGCGATCGCGGGCTACCGCGTGGTGAAGGACGACGTGCGCGCGATCCGCGCCGCGGCGCGGGACCTCCTCCGCGACGCCGACGCGCTTCTGGTGAACGGCGGCACCGGCGCCTCGCCCCGCGACGTGACGCCCGAGGCGCTCGCGCCGCTTCTCCGCTGCGAGCTTCCGGGCTTTGGCGAGGCCTTCCGCCGCGCAAGCGCCGCGCAGGTGGGCACGGCGGCGATCGCAAGCCGCGCGCTTGCCGGCGTGACGCGGGAGGGCAAGATCGTGGCGGCCCTGCCGGGCTCGCCGCAGGGCTGCCGGCTGGCGATGCGCGCGATCCTTCTACCCGAGCTTTCGCACCTCGTGCACGTGGCCCGCGGGCGCCCGCCTAGCGGAACGACCGCACGTCCACGTCGAAGGCCACCGTCACGCCGCAAAGCTCGTGCCGCGGAGCGAGCACGACGACCTCGGTCTCGGTGACGGCCGTCACGCGGCCCGTCTGCGCGCAGCCATAGCCGGGCGTCGGAAACTCGAACCCGACCGGAGGCGCCGTGTCGAGCCGCACCGTGGTCTCCGTGAGGGCATCCACGACCGTCTGGCCGGCAAGCGGCGGGTACAACGTGAGGAAGGTCCCCGGCGGCGCCTCGAAGGAGATGGTCGCGCGGCCGTCCACGGAGCGCACCTCCCACGCGGCGCCAAGGCCCGAGAACCGGTCGCCAAGCGCGAGCCGGTCGCCCGGCGAGAGATCGAGGACGAGGTGCACGCTTGCGGCCGTGACCGACGCGACGCGGTAGGTCGCTTGGCCCGCCCCAAGGTGGCTCTCCCGCACGATCGCGTCTCCCACGCGCGGAAGCTCCGCAAACGCGCCCGCCGGAAGCGCGAGATTCGGGTCGACCGTCCGAACGCGCGCGAACTCCTCGAAGCGCGAGAGGGTGATCGGCACCGGCCCGGCGTCGAAGGCAAGCTCGGGCGGCACGATGAAGGTGCGCGACTCGCCCGCGCGCATGTCGAGGATGCCCAGCCGAAGGCCCGCCGGCCGCGCGTCGGGGTCCATGCGCAGCAGAAGGTCGCCGCGCGGGAACTGCTCGTAGGCCTCGTGCCGGAGGAACGCGGGCACGTCGGTGCCAAGCGACACGACGGCGTCCTGCACGCGGGCCGAGGACGTCCAGAAGACGCGGCCGTCGAGCGTCCGGCCCGTGAGGAAGGCGGTCGCGCTCTCGCCCGGAAGCGGCCCGGCGCTCCCGCGGCCGACGGCAAGCGGCAGGACGACGGAGCCGCGCTGCGTCTCGCCGCGCGCCTCGGCCACAAGCGTGGCCGCCCCGTTTGCGCCGTCGGGAACGGACACCGTGAGGAAGGCGCCGCGGGATTCCCCGGGCGCAAGCGTGAGCGCGGAGGGGACAAAACGGCCCTCGAAGCCAGGCGGCGCGCGCAGCGAGAGCGCGAGGGTCTGCTCCGCCCCGCCGCCGTTTGTGACAAGAAGCGCGAAGGTGGCCTGCGTGCCCGGCGCGACGAGGCCCAGCGAGGAGATCTCGCGCACCTCGACCGCCTGCGCGGCCGCCGAGGGGACGGGGTCCCACTGGGCGACGGCCCAGGACGCGCCCAGAATCACGGCGGCGATCGCAAAGAAGCCGACCACGCGCGCGGGCACGTCCGACATGGGCGCGGCACCGCGGGCGCCGTTCTTCACCCTTTCGAAGCGGGGATCGTTTTATGACCCTAAAACCGGCGGCGGCCGCATGCGCTTTTAAAGGCCGTCGCCGTTGGCTGGCCGCATGCCCGCCGTGGCGATCGTCGGGGCGCAATGGGGCGACGAGGGGAAGGGCAAGATCACGGACTACGAGGCGCAGCGCGCCGACGTCGTCGCCCGCTACCAAGGCGGCAACAACGCGGGCCACACGATCGTCGTGGCCGGGCAGGAGTTCAAGCTGCACCTCCTGCCCGCGGGCGTCCTGCACCCCTCGAAGAAGGCCGTCGTCGGAAACGGCGTCGTCGTCGATCCCCCCGGGCTCCTGAAGGAGATCGACGAGCTTGCCGCGCGCGGGCGCCCCGTCGGCAACCTTGCGATCTCGGCCTCCGCCCACGTCATCTTTCCGTGGCACAAGATCCTCGACGCGCTCGCCGAGCAGGGCCAAAGCGCCGTCGGCTCCACCAAGCGCGGAATCGGCCCCGTGTACACGGACAAGGTCGCGCGCTCGGGCATCCGCATGGCCGAGCTTTGCGACCCGCGCCTTCTTTCGGCGCGCCTGGCGGGGATCGTCCCCGAGAAGCAGCGCGTGCTCGACGCGATGGGCTCGAAGGAGCGCCTCGACGCGGCGGCGATCGAGCGCGAGTACGGCGCCTACGGCGCGCGGCTTCGGCCGTTTGTGGCCGACACGACGGCCCTTCTGCACGAGGCGCTCGCGCAGGGCCAACGCGTGCTCCTCGAAGGCGCGCAGGGGACGCTCCTCGACCTCGACCACGGCACGTACCCGTTTGTCACGAGCAGCAGCACGACGGTGGGCGGCGCGTGCACGGGAACCGGAATCCCGCCGACGGCCATCTCGGAGGTCCTCGGCGTCATGAAGGCGTACACGACGCGCGTGGGCCTCGGCCCGTTCCCGACGGAGCTTTCGGACGCCACGGGCGACCGCATCGCGCAGGTGGGCCGCGAGGTTGGCACGACCACCGGCCGCAAGCGGCGCTGCGGGTGGCTCGACCTTCCGCTCCTCCGCCACGCCGCGCGCGTGAACGGGTTCACGTCGCTTGCGGTCATGAAGCTCGACGTGCTCGCCGACCTCGGTCCGCTCCGCGTTTGCATGGCCTACCGCGTCGACGGCATGGAAGTCCGGTTCCCGCCGGCCGGCCGGGACCTTTCGGAGGCGGAGCCCGTCTGGAAGGAGTTCGACGGGTTTGGGGCGATCTCGCTTGCCCCGGGCGCGCGCGGTCTCACGGCGCTCCCGCGCGGCGCGCGCGAGTACCTCGAGTTCGTCCAGCGGGAGATCGGCGCGCCGATCCGCACCGTAAGCGTGGGCCCGGGCCGCGAGCAGACGCTCGAGGTCGCCTGAGGCGGCGCCCATGGCAAGCGAAGAGCCCGCCGGCAAGCCCGCCACGCGCAAGGATTTCCTCGAACGCCTGCGGCAGCCGCAAGCCTCCCACTTCTCGAAGATGCTCGGCATCGAGGTGACGTCCCGCGAACCGGGGCGGTGCGAGGCGTCGCTTGCGGTGAAGGAGGAGCACACGAACCTCGGCGGCGTCGCCCACGGGGGCTTGGCCGCAAGCCTCCTCGACACGGTCATGGGCGCCGCCGTCGTGAGCACGCTTGGCGAGGACGAATGGTGCGCGACGCTCCAGCTCTCCGTGAGCTACCTTGCGGGCGTGACGCCGGGGCCCGTTCGGGCCGAGGGCGTCGTCACGCGTCGCGCCAAGCGCGCCGCGTTTGCCGAAGGGCGCGCCTTCGACGCCGAGGGGAAGCTCCTGGCGACGGCGCAGGGAACCTGGCACGTCTGGCCAAGTGGCGAGTGAGCCTCACGTCGCCATCGTCATGCGGAACAGGTTGCGAAGCCCCGGCGCAAGGCCCACGACGAGGATGGCCATCTTGACGAGGCCCACGAGGTTGCGATCCTGCTTGAGGTCGTCCTTGTAGGCCACGTCGAGGAAGTACACGATCGCGAGCACGACGAGAAGCTTGATGATGGGGAACCCGAACCCGCCGCCCATCTGCAGGAAGAAGTCGCTCACGACGTGCTTCTCGCCGTAGCCGAGCGCGTCGAATCCGAGCCCGAAGGGGTCGTGGATGGCAACGAGCGTCGCCCACCCGTCGATTTGGTGGCCCAGCACGAGCGCGAGGTTGACGGGCACGCCGTAGGCGGCAAGCGCGGGGATCTTCGCCGACGCGACGCGGCTCACGAGGAGCACCGCGCCGGTGACGGCGGCGGCGATCCCGAGGACCCACGGCACGGCGTGGGTGAACAGGCACGCGCCGGGATCGGTGCCAAGCGTGGGGCAGGCCCACTTGATGGACGGCGCGCCCGTGAAGACGGAGGGCCAAGGGTTCCCCGAGAGCCACACGCCGATCATGGCAAGCGCGGGGACGAGGAAGGCAAGGCCCGCGAAGAGGAGCGAGGCGTTCACGCCGTCGCGCCCTTCCCGCGCCGCGTAGCCGAAGCCGGCCGTGCCGACGAGGGCGCCAAGGGCGAAGTACGCAGGATGCGCGGCGCGCGTGATGTTCTGCGGGTCGGCCGCGTAGGCGAGCGTGGCCACCGCGACGAAGGCGAACAGCACGGCGGCGAAGGCGGCCGTGCGGGTGAGCCAGGGAAGGTCCCGCCGGCGCGCGAGGGTCACGCCAAGGAGGATGAAGAGGACGACGTAGACGGCGATCTGGAGATACAGGAACGGGCTGATCGTGAAGTAGGAGTACGGGCGGCCGAAGGCGTCCGTGTCCTCGAGCGTGCGCACGGCGGGGCCAAAGAGGATGAACGGCAGGAGCGCGCCGATGAACCGCGCGTCGACTTCCACGGAGAAGCGCTTGACGAGATGGACGTAGATGCCCAAGAGCGCCAGCGCCGTGATCGCGCCGTAGATGAGCTCGCTTGCGAGCGAATAGTCCTCGCGGACGCAGACAAACTCGGCGGGCGACCGCCCGGCCGGGACGGCGAAGGCGACCTGGCGCTGCACGGTGTCCCAGCAGGCGCGACCCTGCCCCGACGCGTCGGCGACGGCGCTTCCCCACAATTCCTTCCAGAGGAACTGGTCCCAGAAGATCTGCGGCGCGACGAAGTTTCCGACGAGGACGACGAGCATGGGGCCGAGGATGGCCGCGGTCCAGAGCGCGCTCTTGTTTCGGGCATAGAACTCCGCCAGCCGCTCGCGCGCGGCGCCGGGCGTCTCGGGCGGCTGCGGCGCGGGCGCTGGCGCGTCGTCGGACGCCGCGGTCGCCTCCGCCGATTCCGGGTCGGCCACGCCGGGGCCATCCCCTCCGGCGTCAAAAGCATTCTCTTTTACCGATCCGGCCCCTTGCCCGAATCGCGTGGGCACGGGCGTCGCGTACACGGTCGTGGTTTGCTTCGAAAACTCGCGGCGGGAGCGCTTCCTCGTCGCGCTGCACCGGTCGCGCGGTTGGGAGCTGCCGGGCGGACGGTTGGAGCCGGGCGAGGACGCGCTCGCCTGCGCGCTTCGCGAGTTCCGCGAGGAGATCGGGCGCGAGCTTGTCGATGCGCGGCTCCTCGTGCGGCAGGAAAAGGCCAATGGGACCGCCTGGGTGTTCGAGGGACTTCTGGGTCCCCCCGTGCCCGACTGGCGGCCGCACGCGGAGGAATCCATCGGAGAATGGCGGTTCGTGCGTCGGCTCTCCGAGGTCGCTCCGCTTGCCTTCCCCGAGGACCCGTACGAGGAGATGGAGCGGGCGCTGGGGCGGCCGATGCGTTAGGTTCCGCCGGCGCACCCGCCCGTTTTATATTCGGGCGCGGTATAGTCCGGCGTCGGCAATGGGCGAGTTCCGGAAGTCCAAGCTCATGGTCTTTCCGCGCCACGTGCTCGTGGGCCACGGCGTCCTGTCGGAAGCGGGCACGCTGTGTTCCAACGTGGAGCTGCACGGAACGGCGCTTCTCGTCGCCGGCCCGCGCACGCGAAAGATCGCCGGCGACGCCGTCGAGCAGTCGCTCTCCGCCTCGGGCGTCAAGGTCGTCCACGAAGCGGCCGCGTCGGCTTCCCTGAGCGAGGTCGAAGCCGTGGAGAAGCGCGCCCGCAAGGAAGCGGCCACGTTTGTGGTTGGCGTGGGCGGCGGAAGCGTCATCGACGTGGCCAAGCTCGGCGCGCACCGCGCGCGTCTGCCCTTCGTCTCCGTTCCCACCTCGGCAAGCCACGACGGCATCACGAGCCCTCGCGCTTCCATCAAGGACGCGGGAACGCCGTCCTCGATCGAAGCCTCGATGCCCGCCGCCATCCTCGCCGACACGGGCGTGATCGCGCAGGCCCCCTACCGCATGCTCGCCTCCGGCTGCGCCGACGCCATCAGCAACGAGACGGCGGTCCTCGACTGGAAGCTCGCCCACCGCCTGCGCGGCGAGGAGTATTCGAGCTTCGCCGCCGCGCTCGCGGAGACGGCCGCGGAGATCATCCTCGAGAACGCGGAGGTCATCAAGCCTGGCCTCGAGGAGGCGGCCTGGGTCGTCGTGAAGGGCCTCATCGTCTCGGGCGTCTCGATGAGCGTCGCGGGCTCCTCGCGCCCGGCCTCGGGCGCCGAGCACATGATCAGCCACACGCTCGACCGCCTCGCGCCGGGGCAGGCCTTGCACGGCGAGCAGTGCGGCGTGGCGAGCATCGTCACGATGTACCTGCACGGCGGCGATTGGGAGCGCATCCGCGACTCGCTCTCCTCCATCGGCGCGCCGACGACGAGCAAGGCGCTTGGCATCCCGAAGGAGACGATGGTGGAGGCCCTCGTGCGCGCGCACGAGATCCGCCGCGACCGCTACACGATCCTCGGCGACAACGGTCTCACGCGCGAGGCGGCCTCGCGTCTCCTGCACGTCACGGGCGTGTCGCCGTGACGCTCACGCTCGTGGGCGAGGCTTTCGCAAAGCCGGGCGTCGAGTTCACCTACGTCGGAACCCAGCCCGAGTGCGCGGGCTGCCGCCTGAAGACGGTCTGCCACGATCTCGCGGCCAACCGGCCGTACCGCGTGGCCAAGGTCCGCGACGTCCACCACGAGTGCCCCGCGGGCTTCTTCGAGGGCGGCATGCGGCTCGTCGAGGTGGAGCCCGTCACGCCACGGGGCGTGATCCCCGAGTCCGCGCTCAAGGGCGTGGGCATCACGCAGCGGTTCGAGGAATGCGGCGCAATTTGCCTCTACAAGCGCTTCTGCCGCCCCGCCGCCGTCCCGGAGGGGACGATGTGCACGATCGAGAGCGTGGGCGAGAAGGTGGAGTGCAAGGTCGGGCGCGAGCTGCGGTTTGCGAGGCTCAAGCCCGCATGACGCAAGCCAAGCCCGCGACCGTCGCCGACTACCTCGCAAGCACCCCGCAGCCGCACCGCCGAACGCTGCAGGCGATGCGGCGCGCGATCCTTGCGGCGCTGCCGGGCGCAGAAGAGCGCATCAGCTACGGAATCCCCGGCTTCCGCGAGCCCGGCGGCAACTTCGTGGTGTGGATCGCCGCGTTCCCCAAGCACTGCAGCCTGTTTCCGGCCAACGCGGACCTCGTGGCCGCCGTGCCTGAGGCCAAACGCTATCTTGCGGGCCGCGCGACGCTGCACTGCCCGCCCGACAAGCCGTTCCCCGCGTCGCTCGTGCGCAAGGTCGTGAAGGCCCGCGTGGCGCAGAACAAGGCGTGGCGCGCGTCGCGGGCTGCCCGGCGCGCGGGTGCCGCGAAACACAAGCCCGAGCGCAAGGCGAGGCGACAGGTCGCAAAGCGGTGACTACGTCCCGCCCGCTTCGCGCCGCACGTTGCCCATCCACTCGACCCACGTCTTCTCGCATCCGGGGCTCTCGCGCATGTGCTCGTACCAGGCGAGGAACCAGTCGGCAAGCGGCTTTCCGCAGAACAGGCAATCGTAGTTCTGCTCGTGGCGCAAGGTTCGCATGGGATCACTTGAGCTTCACGCGCGAAGGCTCGTCGAAGAACAGCACCGCGCGCGTGCCGCGACGCCACGCGAACGAGTGCACCACGTTTGCGGGAATGTGGTGCTCTTGCCCTGCGCGCTTGGTTTGCGTCTTGCCGTCGATTGTCATCTCGATCTCGCCTTCGAGGACGCAGCCCCACTCCTCCGAGTGCGTGTGGGGGGGAACCGTGACGTCGCGGAGGGCCTCGATGAAGACGACTTGCGAGCGGGGCGCCTGCTGGACCCACGCCCGAAGCCCGTCCAGGAGGACGCCCTCGGGCAGGCGGGTGACGTTCGGGGGGAAGGGCATCAAACGGCGTACCGTGCTCCTTCGCAAAAGGGATTCGATGGCCGCCTGCCGGCGTAAGGCTCGCCGGCACACGAACGCTTATAAGGGGGAAGCCCATTCTGCCGCCTTGCGCCCTGCCCCGGGGCTTATAAAACACTCGTTTCGGAGTGACCCTGATGACGCTCGTCTACGACGTGCCCGCCACGCCCCTCATCCAGAACCTCGCCGGCCGCCTCTCGCAGGAGCCGGCCATCAAACGCCCCGAGTGGGCCCAGTTTGCAAAGACGGGCGTCCACCGCGAGAAGGCTCCCCGCGACGCCAACTGGTGGAACGTGCGCCTGGCCGCGGTCCTTCGCAAGGTGTACGCCGAGGGCCCCATCGGCGCCGAGCGCCTTCGCGCCGCCTACGGCGGCCCCCGCGACCGCGGCGCCGCGCCCAACCGCGCGAAGTCGGGTTCCGGAAGCGTGGCCCGCGAGGCGCTCCAGCAGCTCGAGGCCGCGGGCCTCGTCGAGCCCGTGAAGGGCCAGGGACGGCGCGTGACCGCCAAGGGTCGCAAGCTTTGCGACGCCGCGGCCCACGAGGTCGCAGGCAAGCTCGTGGAGACGATCCCCGGGCTTGCGAAGTACTGACGGAGGACCGGGCATGGCCGCGGGGGACGACGAGCTTGAGGCGCTCCGGCGGCGGAAGCTTGCCGAGCTCCAGCAGCATGCGGCGGCGCGTCAGGAGCAGGACGCCGCGCGCGCGCAGCAGGACGCGGCGCGCAAGGCCGTGCTGCGGCAGCTCCTCACGCCCGAGGCCCGCGAACGGCTCACGCGGGTGTCCATGGCCTACCCCGAGGTCGCCCAGACCGTGGAGGACCAGCTCCTTGCGCTCTACCAGACCGGGCGCGTGCGCGGCCAGATCGACGACGCGACGTTCAAGCGGATCCTGGCGCAGCTTGCGCCCAGCAAGAAGGACATCAAGATCGAGAGGCGGTAACATGGGCAAGAAGACCCTGGCAAAGAAGCTCCGGCTCGGAAGCACGCTCAAGCAGAACCGGCGCGTCCCCGCGTGGATCGTCATGCGGACGGCGCGCCGCTTCACGAACCACCCCAAGCGCCACCACTGGCGCCGCAGCTGGCTGAAGGAGAGCTGAACCCATGCCCACCGACGACGAGCGTCTCTACACCATCCCGCTTCGCATGGCCCACCGCGTCCCCCGCACCAAGCGCGCCGAGCGCGCCGTGCAGGAAGTCCGCGCCTACGTCTCGCGCCACATGAAGGCCGAGCTCGACAAGGTGTGGCTCGACGGGCCCGTGAACGAGGCCCTGTGGGCCCGCAGCATCCAGAAGCCGCCCCCGCGCATCCGCGTGAAGGCCGTCAAGTTCGAGGACGGCGTGATCGAGGTCTCGCTGCCCGAGACGGAGAAGGCCGGCTCGCGACGCGAGGAGATGGCGCAGGAGCGCGAGAAGGCCAAGGAAGAGGCCCTCCCGAAGGGCGAGCCCGAGGAGGCTCCCGCGAAGGCCGAGGAGCCGGCGGAGCCCGAGAAGGCCAAGGACGAGAAGCCCGCGCCCCCCGCCGCGCAAGAGCCCGAGAAGACGAAGGGCTAGGGCCAGGGCCCCATGCTCTTCACGCTCGAGCTCGCGGGCAGCCCGCACGTCGGCGTCTTTGCCAAGGCGTCCGACGCGCTCGTGCTCGTTCCGACCCCCACGGAGCCGTCCGCCGTGCGGCGCATCGCGGAATCGCTCGCCACCGCGCCCGTGCCCATCCTCGTCGGGGGCGCCACGATCGTCGGCGCCTGCGTCGCGCTCAACCGTCGAGGCGCCGTCGTGGCCGACTTCGCCGAGCAGGAGGAGATCGCCAAGCTCCGACGCGCCGGCCTCGAGGTGGCGCTTCTGGGCGGGACGTGGAACGCCGCCGGCAACAACGTGCTTGCCAACGACCGCGGCGCGCTTGTCAACGCGGACCTCGACGACGCGTCGGTGCGCGAGATCGAGCGGGCCCTTGGCGTGCCCGTCGCGCGCGGCACGATCGCCGGCCACAAGACGGTCGGCAGCGCCGCCGCCGCCACGAACAAGGGCGTGCTCTGCCACCCCAAGATCTCCGAGGAGGAGATCGTCGTGGTCGAGGAGACGCTCAAGGTGCCGGTGGAGATCGGCACGATCAACCACGGCATGCCGTTCATCGGCGCCGGCGTCGTGGCGAACTCGCACGGGGCGGCGATCGGCAAGCTCACGACGGGGCCCGAGATGAACCGCCTCGAGGACGCCCTCGGCTACCTTTGAGTCAGGCTTTCTTGAGCCACCGGCGAAGCAGCGTCGCCGGTCCGCCCTCGCGCGCCTCGTCGACGGCCACGCGGACCTCCTCCGCGCCGCGCTCGAGGGCCTTCCGGAAGACGGGAACGTTCTCGTGGACGACGCCCTCCACGCGGACGAGGGCCGTATCGGCCTTCTCGCGGAGCACGACCACGTCGTGCTGGACGCGCCGGAGGATCTCCTCCTCCTTCTCCTGCAGCTTGGCGACGTACACGGGCAGGTCGTCGAGGACCCGCGTGGCGCCCACGCGCACGAGCGCTCCTCTGGCTCGATCCTGGAGCACGACGCGAAGCTCGCGCGTGGCGTCGTCGGCCGCGTGCGTGACGTCCGCAAGCGTGCGCTCGCTCTCGTCCATCATGCGGGAGGCAATCGCGCTTGCCGACTCGATCGCGCCGGCGGCCGCGTCCACCGACCGGGACAGGAGGAGGGTCGCCTCCCGCTGCCACTCGGCGAGCACGGCCTCGGAGATGCCCGTTGCGGCCGAGACGCGGGCCACGTCCACGTCGCGAAGCTCTTCCAGGCCGCGGACGCCCTGATCGCGAAGCGCCGCCGCGAACTTGGGTCCCAGTCCCTTGATGCGCTCGAGGTCCATCGGGCGCACATCCGGCGCCGCACGCAAAGCAATTTCGGTGGGACGGCCGCCTATTCGGGCTCCGCGCCGCCGGCCGGGGCCCCAAGCTTGGACAGGTCCACGGCCTTCAGGGCCTCGCCCAGCTTGGCGAGCGCCTCGGGGTCGCGCGGGAGCGTCACGCCGCCCTTCTTGTACTTGGGCTGGCCCTCCTTGTCGTAGTACCCGCGCGCCAGCCGAAGGTAGCGCGTCTCGCGCTTGCCGTCGCGCACGACATTGATGGAGAGTTCGAGGAACTCGCCGCCGTCCTTGAAGTCGATCTTGTTGGACTCGAGCGTCTCGAACTCGGGCATCAAGGGAAAAGGCTTCGGCCGGGGCTTTGTGCGTTTCGGTTTGCACCGGTCACGCGGCGGGCTGCTGTTGGCTTGCGCAATGCAGCGTGCCCATGCCGTGGACCATGTCCTCGCACCGCAGGGGGACGACGGCGCGGTCCGGGAAGCAGGCTTCGAGCGTGCGGACGGCGCGCTCGTCGTTGGCGTGCCCGAACACGGGCAGCAGCACGACGCCGTTTGCGACAAGGAAGTTCGCGTAGCTTGCCGGCAGCGGCTCGCCCTCGTCGTCGAGCACGTCTCCGGGCATGGGAAGCGGAACGAGCTTGAACGGGCGCCCGCGCGGATCGCGCATGGACGAAAGTCGCTTCCCGTTCTCGGCGAGGATCGCGTGGTTGGGATGGTGCGGGTCCTCTTCCATGCAAGCGAGCACGGTGTCGGGCGCGACGAAGCGGGCGACGTCGTCCACGTGCCCGTCCGTGTCGTCCCCCACGACGCCCTCGCCCAGCCAAAGGACCGTCTCCGCGCCAAGGAAGTCGCGCAGCACGCCTTCGATGCGCTCGCGCGAGAGGTGCGGGTTGCGGTTCTCGTGGAGAAGGCACTGCTCGGTCGTGAGCACGGCGCCCTCGCCGTTCACGTCGAAGCTTCCGCCCTCCATGACGACCTGCGGCTCGAAGCGGGGGACCCCAAGCTTGGGCGCAAGGAGCCGAGGAACCACGCCGTCGGGCCGAAGCGTCGGGTACTTGTCGCCCCACGCGTTGAACAGCCAGTCGACCATGGCCACGCCGCGCGGACCCCTCACGAACGTGGGGCCGTAGTCGCGGATCCACACGTCGGCCACCGGGACGTCGTGCAGCCGGAGGTTCCCCACGCCCTCGCGAGACGCCCACGCCTCCACGCGCTGCCGCTCGTCGGCGTTGCTCACGAGAAGGTCCACGCGGCCGTTTCGCGTGAGCGCGCGGATGGCCTGGTGGTAGATCGTCTCCACCTGCGGGATGCGGCCGGGGAAGGTGAGCGGATCGTGCGGCCACGCGAGCCAAACGGTCTCCTGCGGCGCCCACTCGGCAGGCATGGCGTAGCCAAGCTCGCGGGGCGTGGGACCCGGAGGGCTTGCCTTGCGCGCTTCGCTAGGCCGCATCGAGGAACCTCTTCGTCAGGCCGTCGTAGGCGTCGATGCGCCGGTCGCGCAGGAAGGGCCAACCGTGACGCGCGCTCTCGATCTGCGAAAGATCGCAATCGGCAAGCAGGATCTCCTCCTTGTCCTGCGAGGCGCGCGCGAGCACCTCGCCAAAGGGGCCCGCCACGAAGGAGGCGCCCCAGAAGACGACCTCGTCCTCGCGCCCCACGCGGTTGGCCGCGCCCACGAAGACGCCGTTTGCGATCGCGTGCGAGCGCTGGATCGTCTCCCACGCGTCGCGCTGCACGTGCGCCACGCCCGCGTCGTTGGGGTGGTAACCGATCGCGGTCGGATAGAAGAGGAACTGCGCGCCCGCAAGCGCCGCCAGCCGCGCGCCCTCGGGGTACCACTGATCCCAGCAGATGAGCGCCGCCACGCGGCCGTACCGCGTGTCGAAGGCGCAAAAGCCCGTGTCGCCGGGCGCGAAGTAGAACTTCTCGAAGAAGCACGGGTCGTCGGGGATGTGCATCTTGCGGTAGACGCCAACGAGGCGCCCGTCGGCGTCGATCACGGCGAGGCTGTTGTGGTAAAGCCCGGCCGCGCGCTTCTCGAAGATCGGGACGACGAGCACGACGCCCGTCTCGCGCGCCAGGGCGGAGAAAGCCTCCGTGCTGGGCCCCGGGATCGTCTCGGCGAGTCGGAAGTTCGCCTGGCTCTCCTCGCGCGGGAAGTACTCCGTCCGGTACAGCTCCTGCAGACAGACGATCTTCGCGCCGCGGGCGGCCGCCTCGCGCGCAAGCGCAAGCGTGCGGCGAAGGTTGTCCTCGGGGTCCGCGCTTGCGTGCGTCTGGAGCAGGGCCACGCGCACGGTCGGGCTCATCGCGACTCGAACGAACGCGCCGGCATAAGCGTTCCGCAGCAAACGTCCGCGCGGCGGGCGCCCCGCACGTCCGACGCATACGGATGTATACGTACGTATACATCGCGCGTCCGGTGGAAAGCTTCACGGTCGCCCGCACGATTGCCGCCGCATGCGCCACGCCCTCGTCGCCTTGCTCTTCGTCGGATCCTTCGTCGCCGGTTGCCTGGGCGGCTCCGACGCGGGGATCACCGCCAAGGACGCCGTGGCCCGAAGCGAGTCGCGAGCGCGCGAATGGCAGGGCGACGCGCAGCCGGTCGCGCTTGCCGGCGCCGAGATGCGCGGCGATCTCTTCGAGATGCCCGGCTTCTCCGTGCGCATGGAGGAGGACCCAAACGTGGGCGACGGGCGCGCGACGGCCTGGCAGGTCCTCTGGTACAGCGCCGGCGCCAACGCGACGTTCGTGACGATGGCGTTCCGCAACGGCACCGTCCTTGCGGCCGGATCCGACTACGGGCCGGGTCCCCAGATGCCCAAGGTCCCCCTCGCCCGCTGGGAGGTCGACAGCACGCGCGCCGTCGAGATCGCGCGCGCGGACGCCGAGTTCCAGACGATCGTGGAGGCCGCCGACGCGCGGATGTTCCTGGTGCTTGCCATGCCCGACGCCGCGTCGGACCCCGTGTGGTCCGTGCACGCGGAGAGCCGCGAGCGCGGGCGGTTTGCGATCGCGACGCTGGGCGCGCGCGCAGGCGACGTGCTCAATCGCGTGACGGGCGACCGCAACTTCACGATCCCGCCCATCGATCCCCCGCCGCCGCAGGCGCGCGTGCTGCAGTTCCAGGGAACGGTGGACGCGGTGCGGCCGCGGGACAGCCATTCCTTCGAGGTGGGCCCCGGCGACCGCACGCTTGAGGTCTCGTTCCAGTACGGCGGATCGCTTCCGACCGACTCCGCGCAGTTCTCGATCCTGCTTGGCGGCTCCGAGATCGCTCCGACGACCTCGCAAGCCTCGGGCCGCGTGACCTACGCGCGCTACGACCTGCGGGCGCCGGGAGCGTACGAGCTTTCGGTGCGGTTGTCCTCGTCCGCGCCGTTGGGCTCGGGCGTCTCGGCGACGTACCAGGCGATGCTGACGATCTCCTAGAGTTTCGGTTCTTTGCGCCGCAAACCGTCTTTGCGGGCCAAAAAGGCGGGGCTCGCTATGATCCAGGTGCGCCTACGTTGACGCATGAGCGAGCAAGTCCCGGTGCGGTGCTGCAAGTGCGCGGGAACGATCGGCTTGTGTCCCCGGCTCCGGCTTGAGGGCTTGGTCGTATCAAGCCTTTGCTTCCGTTGCGCGCGCCCCGCGTACCGCCCCGCCGAACCGGCGGTTCTTTGAAGGGAACGAGGAATCCGGAGGCGATGCACGTGACGCAAGGTCCAAATGCGCTGTCGGTTGGCCGGGCGATCGACATCATCGATGCGGCGACACGCTTCGAGGAGCCGTTTCGCAGGCGCACCGAAGGCCTTACGTGGATGGCCTGGGGCATCGTCACGCTCGGCTTCCTGCTGAGTTTTCTTGCCATGTTCCAGCAGGCCTCGATCCGCGCGCTTGTCGACCTCTCATCCCCGATTCCGTCGGGGACACAAACGATCGTGCGGACGTACGAGCCGGGCCTGGAAATGTATCTGCTTGCGGTCCTGTGGATTCTGCTGGGCCTGGCGGTGACGCACGTCCTTTGGCGCGTCGCGGCGCTTGTCCAGCCGCTCGGCCGCGTCTTTTGGCAGCGCGCCCTTGCGGTTTGCCTCTTCGCATTTTTCGTGCTCGCCGGCGTGGGCATCATGGCCTGGCTCCTGCCGCCGGCCCGAAGCCCGGGCGCGATCTTCGCAGGTTTGGGGCTGGCCTGGTATGCGTTGGGCCTTCTCAATTTGCATGGCGCAACGGCGCTTGGCCGCAGGGTAACGATGATCATCGGCGTGGCCATGTTTGTGGCTGCGCTCGGGGTCACGTACGCCTTGCCGGGGATCGCGGGCGATCCGTCGGACGTTTTCGTTCGGCTTACGAACTTGTTGCTGGCGGGGTCGGTCGTCACAGGCGGCGTTCCCATTGTGGCCGGCCTCTGGCAGGCGCTGCGGGGGTAGCGCGTGCTCCCAGCGATCGATCCTGTGATCCATCAGCCGCAACGTCTGCGCATCCTTGCGGCGTTGTACCGGAATCGTCAGGCTTCGTTCGTGGTCCTTCAGAGGGGACTTGGGCTAACGAGCGGAAACCTCGCGAGCCATGCGGCCAAGCTGGAGGAAGCGGGCTTTCTGGAGAGTTCGCGCGTGTTGGCGGACCTTTCGTTTGAGGTGCGGTTTCGGATCACGCCGCGGGGAATCGAGGCGTTCCACGCCTACCTTGCTTCGCTGAAGGCCCTCGTCGAGAGCGTCGGCCTTGAGGAGGCGCCGCAGGTCGCAAGCGGCGGGGAGGACGAGCCTCTTGTGAGGGCCGGCGAAGCGTGGGAACTCTAGCGCCGGCCGCCGGGGCCAAAGTGGAAGCCTGGAGCGACGCGTCTGGGCGGCCAGCACCTACGCCTTCTCGAGCCCGGCGAACTCTTGGTCCATCTGCTGCACGATCTTCACGTACAGCTCGTCGAAGTTCGCTTCGAAGCGGGCCTTCGAGAGTTCGGCCTTGGCCTTGATTCCCTGGATGGCCTTCACCGGCACGCCGCGGGCAAGCGCCGCGCGGGCAAGCGTGTCGAACTTCTTGATGGCCGTGAGGATCTTGTACTGGCGGGCAAGGGGCGCAAACGTGTCGATCGGGTGGAAGGCGTTCTGCTGGAGGAAGATCTCGCGCAGCATGCGCGCGACCTCGAGCGTGACCTGCTGCTCGTCGGGAAGCGCGTCCGAGCCCACGAGCTGCACGATGTCCTGAAGCTCGGCCTCGGTCTGCAGCGTGTCCATGGTCCAGTTGCGGATCTGGCTCCAGTCCTCGGCCACGTTCTTCCTGTACCAGTCCTGCAGGAGGTCCTGGTAGAGGGAGTACGAGTTGAGCCAGTTGATGCTCGGGAAGTGCCGGCGCTGGGCGAGCTTGGCGTCAAGGGCCCAGAAGACCTTCACGATGCGAAGCGTGTTCTGCGTGACGGGCTCGGAGAAGTCGCCGCCGGGCGGCGAGACGGCGCCGATGGCCGTGACGGATCCCGTCTCGCCCGAGAGCGTGACGGCGCGGCCGGCGCGCTCGTAGAACTCGGCGAGCTTGGCCGCGAGGTAGGCGGGGTAGCCTTCCTCGCCGGGCATCTCCTCGAGGCGCGAGGAGATCTCGCGCATGGCCTCGGCCCACCGGGAGGTGGAGTCGGCCATGAGGGAGACGTCGTAGCCCATGTCGCGGTAGTACTCCGCGATGGCGATGCCCGTGTACACGGACGCCTCGCGCGCCGCGACGGGCATGTTGCTCGTGTTGGCGATGAGCACGGTGCGGTTCATGAGGGGACCGCCGGTCTTGGGGTCCTTGAGCTCGGGGAACTCGGTCAGGACCTCGGTCATCTCGTTGCCGCGCTCGCCGCAGCCGATGTAGACGACGATCTCGGCGTCCGACCACTTGGCAAGCGTCTGCTGCGTGACCGTCTTGCCCGAGCCGAAGGGACCGGGAATCGCCGCCGTGCCGCCCTTGGCGACGGGGAACAGGCCGTCGAGGATGCGCGTGCCCGTCACAAGCGGGATGTCGGGGCGAAGCTTCTCCTTGACGGGGCGCGACTGGCGGACGGGCCACTTCTGCATGAGGCGAAGCTCCGTGCCGTCGTCGAGCTTGCCAATCACGTCCTCGACCGTGAACGAGCCGGACTTGATCTCGGCCACCTTGCCGCCTTTGGCGTTGGGCGGCACCATGATGTGGTGGAGGATCGTGGGCGTCTCCTGCACGGTGCCGATCTTCTGGCCGGGGCCCACCGTGTCGCCGCGCTTGACCGTGGGCGTGAAGTCCCACTTCTTCGCGCGGTCGAGGCCGGGCGCGAGCACGCCGCGGCTGATGAAGTCGCCCATCTTGTCCTTGAGGACGACAAGCGGGCGCTGGATGCCGTCGTAGATGGAGGTTAGAAGTCCGGGGCCAAGCTCGACCACGAGCGGCTGGCCGGTCTCGCGCACGGGCTCGCCGGGGCGGATGCCGGAGGTGTCCTCGTAGACCTGGACGACCGTCTTGTCGCCGGCGATCTCGATGACCTCGCCCATGAGCTCCTCCTTGCCGACGAACACGACGTCGTACATGCGCGAGCGGAGGCCCGAGGCCGTGACGACCGGACCGGCCACGCGGTAGACGACGCCCTTCTCCGTTGCAAGTTGCGCGGTTGCCATTGTGGTTCACCTGGTGAGCTGCAATTCCGTCATTTGTAGAGATCGATGCCGATGGCGCGCTTGACCTTCTCGCGCAGGTCGTCGGTTCCCGCCTCGCCGCCAAGCTGGATCACGACGGGGTCGATCGACTCGACGAGCCGGCGGCGCAGGCTCGCGGGGGCCTTGGCCGCCCACTCGCCGGGAACGACGAGGATCCCGACGTTGCCGGCCGCAAGCTGCTTCTCGAGGTCGGCGGCGAAGGCGCCCTCGTCCGTCGTGGTCGTGCGGGACACGCCCGCCAAGCGGAAGCCCACGACGAACTCTTCGGGACCCAGCACGGCGATTTCCTTCATACGATCAGGAGCTCCTTGAGCGTGGCCTCGGGAAGGCCCGCGGCCTTGCCAAGCGCAAGCACGCGCAGATTGTCCACCTCGACCTTCTTTCGAAGCACGTAGTCGACGACGGGAAGCACCGACAGCGGGTAGCGGTGGCTGAAGCTCTGCGCCGAGAGGATGAGCTGCTTGTCGAGCGCGGCCACGACGCCGGAGAGTTCGCCGCGCTCGACAAAGCCTCGGAGCTTCTCGGCCAGGGCGCCCTTGCCGAACGGAAGGCTCGCGACGTCGCTCTGGAGCTCGTCGGGGCTTGCGCGAAGCCAGCGCTTGACGCGCTCCTCCGGCGTTTCGGAGCCGCCCGGGACGTGGAGGTCGCCAAGCTCCTCGATGCGGTCGGCCCGCAGGCGAAGCGCCGTCTTGAGGTTGAGCGCGTCGATCTCGAAGCGGACCCACTTGAGGAACGCGCGGTTGGGCTCGTTTCCGGGTTCGACGGCGTGGAGGAGCTGCGCGTAGTAGCGCTTGTCGAGCGCGTTTTCGAGGTCCGTGAGGCTCTGCACGCCGCGCGCCAGGCTCTCCTTGAGGATGTCCCCGTACGGCGTCGCTTGCAGGCGCTCCACGACCTCTTCCATGCTGCCCAGCCGAAGCAGGCCCGCAAGGTCGTCGGCCGACAGCGCGCCGGCGGGGACGAGCTGGTCTTGGACCTCCTCGGGGGGCACGTTCGCGAACTTCCCGCGCAGGATCGTCTTCACGTTGTAGACGTCGTAGCGCTGGAGGATGAGCGTCACGACCGTCTCGACCTCGCCGCGCGCGAAGCCTCGCACCTCGGTGTAGGTGCGGGCGAGGTTGAGGCGCGTGGCCATCTCCACGAGCCGGGCGCCCGTGTACCGCTGGGCGAGCTCGTCGATCTCCTTGCGGTACGTGCCTTCCTGCAGCGAGCGCGCGATCTCGGGCGGGCTCATCGTCGCCAGGCGCTGGTATTGCTCCTTCGGGAGGAGCTTTGGCTTCTTGGCGCGGACGCGCGCCGTGACGTAGGGGTAGTTGCCCGAGAACAGGCGGGAGGACAACGACGCCAACGTCAGCTTGGCCATGTCACTTCTCCAGCAGCACCGACACGACGTCCTTCAGGTTCGCCTGCCAGATCTCGTCGAGGAGCGACTCGTAGCGCAGGTCCTCGCGGGTGGATCCGTCGGGCGCGTCCACGACGACGCCGCCGAGGAAGGCGCCCGTGGTCACGGGGCCCCCGAGCTTCTCGGCGGCCGCGCGGTCCTTCTCGGACACGACGAGGCGGCCGCCGGGGATGCCCGCGCGCGCGGCAAGCTGCTTCACGTGGCGTGCGCGGACCTCGGGCGGAAGCTCTCGAAGGCGGGTCTCCGCGGCCGCGCGCAGGGCGGCAAGCAGGGCCTTCTCGGCCTCGAGCTTGAGCCGGCGGGATTCGAGCTCGGCGGCCGCCCGCTCGCGGCGCGAGACGCGGACGATCTCGTCGGCAAGCTCGCGCGAGCGCTGCTCGCGGAATTTGGCCGCCTTCTCGCGCGCGGCAGCAAGGAGCGCTTCCGCCTCCGCGCGGGCCTTTGCCGCCTGGGCGTCGGCTTCGCTGCGGGCCTGCGCCCGGATCCCGTCGACCACGTTCTCGAGGGCCATGGTTCCACCTGGGGTTCGTTTCCGCTTCAGAGCGTCGGGATCCTGCCGGAGAGCAGGATGAGGCCGACGAAACCGAAGATGAGGATCGTCTCGACGAAGGCGAGCAGGATGAAGCCGCGACCAAGGAACGCCGGGTCTTCCGCCACGGCGCCGACGACGGCCGCGCCGATGCCGTACTGGGCGATGCCCGTGCCGATGGCGGCAAGGCCAAGGGCAAGGCCCGCGCCGATGACCATCAGGCCGGCGCCCTCGGCAAGGGCTCCGCGGTCCGATCCGGTTTCCTGCGCCGCCGCGGTGCCCGCAAGGGCGAGGACCGCCAGCATCCCGATCCCGATCTTGACGACGTTGTTGCCGCTCATGGGTATCCTTTTCCTTACGTTTCGATCGTGTGGATTCGTCGCTTTCCAAACGGCGCGAAGGGCTTGCCTCCGCCCGTGTAGAACTTGTTGAAGAACTCGACGTAGTTGAGACGGATCGCCTGGATGCCGCTCGAGAAGACGCCGAGCACGAACACGAAGAGCTGCGTGATCACGAACAGCACGAGCCCGATCACGAGGAACAGGAGATCGGTGCCGTCGAGGACCATCGCCACGAGCGTGAGGCTCGTGAAGGCCGCGGCCATGGCCGCCTTGGCGACGGCAAGGCCCGCAAGACGCGTGTAGGAGAGGAGGTTCGAGAGCATGGCGGGAAGCTCGAGCACGGTGATGGGCCCTTCGCCCACGGCCAGGAGAATCGCGCCGAGAACAAGCGCGGCCAAAAGCGCAACGTGGAAGCCCACGCCGGCCACGGCGATCGTGGCCTCCGGCACGCCCAGCACGTTCCAGGCGCCAAGCGCGACGCGGTTGCCGCCCTCGTAGCCGGCCATGTAGAGGATCTGCACGAAGAAGCCGATCATGAGCGCAAGCCAGCCGAACTTGGCGAGCACGTGTCGCTTCGAGTGGCCCCAGGCGTTGACCATGCCAAAGACGAGGCCCAGACCCATGTGGACGAAGGCCGCGAGGACCGAGAGCACGAGAAGGTCGGTGACCTGCGTGAGCTTCGAGAGCATCGGATCGGCGTGGAGATCCATGCCCAAGAGGCATCCCCACGAGACGGCGCCCTCGTGGTAGAGCGTGGAGCACACGCTGGCGGCGGTGATGGCCGCGTGCTTGTCCTCGAGGACGTGCTTGATGTGCTCGTACTCGTAGTTGGGGATGAAGAAGTGGATGCCAAAGGCCTCGGCGAACACGACGGCGCCCAGCACGCCGGCCACGATGCCCGCAAGCGCAACGGCGATGCCAAGCTCGCGGACGCCCTGGAGGTGGCCCAGGCGGCGCACGAGCAGGACGCCGATGAGGACCATGAGGATGCCGTACCCGAAGTCGCCGATCATGAAGCCAAGGAACAGCGGCAGGATGAGGGCGAGCACGGGCGTGGGGTCGATCTCGTCGTACTTCGGCGTGCTCACGAGATCGGTGAAGAACTGGAAGGGCCGGAAGGCCCGCGCGTTCTCGTACTTCGTCGGCGGCTCGGCCTGGGGCGCGGCGTGGGCGCCGCCGTGGTGAGCGTCGGCGTGGGCGACCGCGTGGGCGAGCACGTCCACGTGCACGTCGCCGCCGCTGGCCCGCTCGAGCGCCAAGCGGACCTTCGCAACGTCGGAGGCGGGGACCCACGCTTCGGCCACGAAGGCGTGCTCGCTTGTGGCAAAGGAGATCGGCGCCTCGGACTTCTCGACCTCGATCGTGAGGTCCTCCTCGGCGGCGACGAGGAACTGCCGGTGCTGCTCGCGGAGGCGGGCGAGCTCGCCCTCGGCGCGCTCGAGCTTCGCCTTAAGCTCGGCCTCGAAGCGCTCGACGCGCGCAAGCTCGTCGGCGGGACTGCCCTGCCCCTCGGGGAGCTCCTGCTCCTTGAAGCCGAGCGCGCGCAGGGCCTCTTGGGTGGGCGCGAGCAGGCGGCGGGGCACGAAGATCGCGTAGACGGGGGGCGCCTCGAACATCTCGTGCTCGCCGGAGGTCGCAAGCGAGAGGTCGCCCTCGATCTTGCGGGGATCGGCTTCGCAGGAGCCGACGATCACGGCCAGGCTCTCGTAGCCTCGGTAGTCGTCAAGCGACAGCGAAAGGGGAACAAGCGGCGCGAGGGGCTCGCGGCGCTTCTGCAGGTCGGAGAGCTCCTGCTGGATGCGGTTGCGGCCCTCGGCTGCCGAGGCGACGTCGAGCTCCATCTGCGCGATGGCCTGATCGAGCTTGCGGCGGATGTCGGACGCGGGGACGCGCGGCGCGCCCGGCGCGGCCGTGGCCTCCTCGGCGGCAAGGCCGAGGTGCCGGTGGAGGCCGCGCAGCTTGACGAGGCGCTCGCTTGCGCCGCTTCCCTCCGGAAGCGGCCGGCCGAGCTTGAACTCGGAGAACTCGGGGTCGTCGCTCTCGACGTGCTCGACGAGATGGGCAAGCTCGAGCCCGTAGAGCGTGTCGACGACGGTGCGAAGGCGCGCGCGCGGCGCGACGACGAGGAGTCGGGCCATGCGCGCGGGTTTCATGCGCTAGGCCACCCTCTGCTCGAACCGCGAAAGGAGGAGCTCGGCGGCCTTCTCGAAGGACTTGGAGTTGCGGCGCGCAAGGATGGCGTCGGCCTCGCGGCGGCCCTTTTGGAGGGCCGCTTCGCGCTCGCGGGAAAGCTCGTCCTTGGCGCGCGCGAGGCCCGTGCGGTGCTCGGCGTCGGCGGCGGTCCGGGCCTCCTCGAGGACGCGGGCGGCCGAAAGCTGGGCCTCGCGGACGATCGTCTCGGCGTTGCGAGAGGCTTCCTCGCGGATGCGCCGGGCCTCCTCCTCGGCCTGCTTGACGCGACGGAGCGCCTCCACCTTGGCGTCCATGGAACTTCGGGCGGGGAATCGGGTTGCACTATTAATAGGTGTCGGGGGGCCGGCCAGAGCGCGCGAAATCCGCGCGCCGCGCGACGGTTTCGCCGCGGCCCGTTCACGGTTTCGGCCGCACGCCAAGACCCGGCCCCGGCGGTGGCGCGACAAATCCGTCGCGGAGGGTCGCCCCCTCGAACGGATCGTTCGCCGTGAGGAACGCGCCGTCGAGGTCCGCGTGGTCGAAGGCGGCCAAAAGATGGCTTGCGGCCGTGATGCCAACGGACGTCTCGATCATGCAGCCGATCATGAGCGGCCAGTCGTGCGCGCGGGCGTGCCGCGCGATGCGCAGGGCCTCGTGCAGGCCGCCGGTCTTCATGAGCTTCACGTTGATGCCGTCGGCCACGCGGTCCGCCACCGCTTGCTGCGCGTCCGCGAACGAGAGCACGCTCTCGTCGAGGAAGATCGGGACGTCCGTCCAGCCCGCAAGCCTTCGGATCGCCGCCTCGCTGCCGCGCGCAAGCGGCTGCTCCAGAAGCTCGATCTCGAGCTTTTCCAAGGCCGAGGTCACGCGGACGGCCTCCGCCTCGCTCCAGCCCCCGTTGGCGTCGCAACGGATCGCCGCCTCCGGGCATGCGTCGCGGATCGCCGCCACCCGCTCGACGTCGCGCGCGGCCTCGCCCACCTTCACTTTTAGGACCCTAAAACCCCGCTCGACGTACTCGACGGACTGCTTGGCCATGGCCTCGGGCAATCCCAGGCTCACGGTGGCGCTCGTGGGAAGCCGCGCCGGTTGCAGGTTGAGAAGCTGCGCCACGCTCTTCTTCCGCTGCTTGCCCAGAAGGTCGGCGACGGCCGTTTCGACCGCGCACCGCGCGGCGGGCGTGCCCGTTTGCTTGTCGACCCAGGAGAGAAGCGCGACGGGGTCCGAAAGCTCGCCGCGCGCAATTCGCGCCGCTACGCCGTCGAGGAAGCGCGACGCGTCGTCGAGCGTCTCTCCGCACACGCGCGCGCTCGGCGAGGCCTCGCCAAGGCCGACGAGGCCGTCGTGCGAGAGCTCCACGACGAGCGTCCTTTCCGTCGTGGCGGCGCCGGCGCTGATGACAAACGGGCGGGAGAGCCGAAGGTCGACGACGCCCACGGAGAGCTTCAGCGCTTCAGCCTCCGGAGGGCGCGCTTGCCGGGGATCTTTCCGGCGCGCGCGAGCACCGCGTCGAGCAGCGGCTTTGGGCCAGAGCGCACGGGATCGGTCGTGGGCAGCCGGGTCTGGCGGCGCACGCGGGCGACGGCGTCCTTGGCCGCGCGCTCGGAGAGACCAAGCGTCATGAGCGAGACGGCGCACGCCTTCCCGCGCGTCCAACCGGACAGGAGCGTCTCGTTGAGGGCGATCTCCTCGCGCGGCGAGCGGAGCTTTGCGCCAAAGCCCTTCATCTCCTTGCGTCGCGCGTCGTGGCAGAGCACGAGGAGGTCGGGGCAGGCCCCGAACAGAAGGCTTGCCGTGACGCCCGCGTAGGCGGGATGCGTGAGCGTGCCTTGACCCTCGACCACGATGAGGTCGGGGTCGGAGCGGGCGCATTCGAGCACGAGGCGCTCGGTCGCGCCCGCCACGAAGTCGGAGACGACGGCGTCGACGGCGACGCCCGCGTCGGCGCCGATCATGATCCCCGTCTGCCCCGTCGCGGCAAACGCGGCCCGAAGGCCCCGCGCGCGGGCGGCGCGCACGATCTCCACGGCGGTCGTCATCTTGCCGGAGGAGCAATCCGTGCCGACCGTGAGGACGACGGGCGCGCGGACCCGGCGCCCCGAGCCGTCGAGGATGCGCTTCTCGGCTGGCGGCCGGCGGACGTCCACGATGCTTGCGCCGCTCTTTTGCGCAAGCGCGGACAGCTCGGGGTCGTCGGCGAGGAAGGTGTGAAGGCCCGAGACGACGCCGAGGCCGTTGTCGAGCGCCGCGCGGAGGTCCGGCCGCCAGGCGTCCGGGAGGGCGCCTCCCACGGGCGCGATTCCGATCACGACCTCGTCGGGGCCAAATCGCAGCCCCTCTTCGACCGACGCGACGACGGGCACGCCGCGGCCGACGGGGCCAACGACCTCGCCCGCGTCGCGGCCGGCGTTGCTGCGGTCCACGACGGCCACCGCGCGGCCGGGGTTGTAGCGGAGGATGCATACGGCCGTCTTCCCCCACAGCGGGTCGAAGCGGTCGTGGGCCAAAAGCAGCGCGCCGGGCATCGGCTCCGCAGCCGGGGGTGGCATGAAAAACGTTTTCCCGCGCGGGCGCTTCCGCGTTGTCGTGCGCGCGCAGCCGCTTGGCCTTGCCCTTGCCGCCCTCCTCCTCGTCCCCTCGCTTGCCGGCTGCGTGGCGCAGACCGAGTGGGCTCGCGAGGCCACGGGCCTTTCCACGCTCGCCGGACGCGGGCTCACGGGGGCGGGCGTGCGGCTTGCCATCATCGACACGGGCATCGATCCCGATCATCCGGCGTTTGCGGGCCGCACCGTCCGATGGGCCGATCTCGTGAACGGGCAGGGCAAGCCGTACGACGACAACGGGCACGGCACGCACGTGGCGGGCCTCGTCGTCGGCGCGACGGGTCTCTGGGCCGAGATCCTAAGCGGCGTGAAGCTTGCGCCCTCCGCGCCGGGCGTCGAGCTCCTCGTCATCAAGGCCATCCGGGCCGGCGGGGAGGGATCGGACACGACGGTCGCGCGCGCGGTCACGACGGCCAAGACGCAAGGCGCGCACGTCATCCTCATGAGCCTGGGCGGCGCCAAGGGCCTCCTCCTTGGGACGGAAACGGAGAACGCCGTCTCCGACGCGCTGCGCGCGGGCGTGTTCGTCGTCGCGGCCGCGGGCAACCGCGAGGGCGGCGGAAACGGCGACGTCGCAAGCCCGGCGAGCGTGAAGGACGTGATCGCCGTGGGCGCCGTGGACCGGAACCTTCGCATCGCGTCGTTCAGCCAGCGGGGCGACAACGGCGGCGTGGTGGGCGGCCTCGTGGGCGCGCGGCAGAATCCCGACCGCAAGCCCGAGATCGTCGCGCCGGGCGTGGGCATCCTCGGGCCCTGGCGCGGCGGGCAGTACGCGACGGCCGACGGCACGAGCCAAGCCGCGCCGTACGTGGCCGCCGCCCTTGCGCTCCTTCTCGAGGCCAAGCCCGAATTCAAGCGCGAGGGAAGCCGGGCCGGCCACATCGGCGCCGTGAAGAGCGCGCTTGCCGCCTCGGCGCAGAAGATCGGGCCGCTTGCCGGCGCGTCGGGACTTGCGCACGACGATCGGTACGGCTACGGCCTGCTGCGCGCCGACCGCTGGCTCGACAGCCTGCGGTAGACGGCCCCGTGCACGAGCTTTCCGTCGAGGTACGTGGCGACCGCGGAGAGCCGGTCGATGCGGGTCGGGTCCTCACGCGGATCGCGCGAGAGCACGACGAGGTCCGCAAGCTTCCCCGGCGAAAGGCTTCCAACGCGATCCTCCGCATGGCACGCCCAAGCGGCGTCGGCCGTGTAGGCCCGCAGCGCCTCGTCGACCGTCAGCCGTTGGCGGGGGTAACGCGCGTTCACGGCCGAATGGATGCCAAACAGGGGACCGTAGGGCATGCCGTCGCTCCCGAGGGCGATCCGCACGCCCGCGTCGGCCATGTCGCGAAGCGGCAGCAACCGCGACGCGCGCCGCACGCCCAGCCGTCGCTCGTACAACCCGTCCTTGCCGCCCCAGCGGCCCAAAAAGTTCGGCTGCACGCTTGCCACGACGCCCAGGCGCCGCGCCCGCTCGATCGCGTCCTGCGAGGGAAGAAGGAAATGCTCGATCCGATGACGCGCGTCGGCGCGGGCGCGCGACCGCTGCGCGTCGGCCGCGGCCGCCAACGCCTGGTCGATCGCGCGGTCGCCGATCGCGTGCATGCAAAGCTGCAGCCCGCCCGCGTGCGCCCGCCGCGCGATCGACCGCAAGCGCGCATCCGAGTACGTGAGGAGCCCGCGCACGTCGGGCGCGTCGGCAAACGGTTCCGAGAGCGCAGCCGTGTGCGACCCAAAGCTCCCGTCGAGGTACAGTTTCACGCCGCCCCAGCGGATCCACGCGTCGCCCGCGGTGCCCCGGGCGAGCGCCTCGTCGAGCAACGACTCGCGCGCCTTGAGGTACGCCCGAACAAGCGGCCGCCCGGAGCGGGCGTGGCGACGATACGCCCGTGCCTCCCACGCTTCGGAGGTCTCGGCCACGCTTGCCACGCCCATCGCGTGCAACCGCCGCGCCCCCCTCCGCAAGCCCGCGTCGACCTCCTCGCGCGTGGCCCGGGCGGCCTCGTACGCGCGGTCCGCCGCGTCCTCGCGCAGCACGCCCGTGGCGACGCCCGCCTTGCGCTCGACGCCTTCGACCCCCCGCAGGTCCAGCCGAACGAGCGCGGCGGAGCTCACGACGGCGCTGTGGCCGTCCACGCGGCGGAGAAGGACCTTGCGGTTGGGCGCGACGGCGTCGAGGTCCGCGCGCGTGGGAAGCCGGTTCTCGGGCCAGCGCGTCTCGTCGAACGAGTGTGCGACGATCCAAGCGCCGGGCTTGGCGCGCGCGGCGCGGACGCGCAGGGAGGCGAGCGCCGAGCGGAGGCTTCGGGCCTGCGAGAGGTCCAGGCGCGAGAGGTCGAGGCCAAAGTGGGTGAGATGCGTGTGGGCGTCCACGAAGGCCGGAAGCAGGCAGCGTCGGCCAAGGTCGACGACCCGCGTGCCCGGACCTGCGAACGCGCGCGCCTCCGTGAGCGAGCCTGCGGCGAGGATGCGCCCGCCGCCGACGGCGAGGGCCTCGACCCGCGGGCGGGCGGGGTCCATGGTGAGGATCGTGCCGTTGCGGAACAGCAGCGAGGCGGGCACGCGGGGCAAACGGCGCGGGCGCAAAAAGGGCTGCCGCTTGCGCGCGGGAAGGAGTGGGACGCTCCCCCGGGGTGCGGCCCGGGGGAGCCAACGAGGTCGCCGCCTCGTTTTTGGTCGGGGCTGTTGGTGTCGTTGGCGCTTGCAGCGCAAGCGTTGGCCTGACGTTGAACGGGCGGGCATTAAGGGATTCCCTGTCACCGCGAGGAGGAACCGACCACCGCGTTGTTTTAATAGCGAGAGCCTGCATTCGAGCGCCGCTTTGGATTGTGGGCGTCGCCTAGCCTGGTAGGGCGCAGGATTGCTAATCCTGTGTCTCATGGACTCCGGGGTTCAAATCCCCGCGCCCACGTTTTTCGAGGGAGCGAAGCGACCGAGAAAAACGTGGCGAGGTGACGAGCGACTGCGCGCGCCGCAGGCGCGCGCAGAGCGAAGTCACCGAAGCCCGAGCATCGGTCGGCGCCGCCGAAGGCGGCGCCGGGTGCCGATGCGAGATTAAGCGGACGCGATGATCATTCATCGCACTGCGATGATCATTCATCGCGCCCGTTCGAGCGCCTTCTCGACGACCGGCGCCAGCCGTTCCGCGAGCTTGCGGTAGCCGTTCGCGTTCAGGTGCCATTCGTCGTCGCTCGTGCACGCGGGGTCGCCAAGGATGCCGTCGAGTGCGTGGAGGACAAGCTCCGCGTCGTGGCGGATCGCAAGCGCGCGCAGCCCGTCGTCCCACGCGCTTCCGTATTCAGGAATGGTGACGCCGACGAGGATCGTCGGGACGCGTCGGGAGGAGAGCTCCGCGAGGATGGCGTCGAGGCCGGAAAGCGCGCGCTCGACGGGTTCCCCGCGCAGCGCTTCGTTTCCGCCGAACTCGACGAGCACGAGGCGCGGGTCGCGATCGAGCACCTCCTGCGGGAGGCGGGAGAGGGCTTCGAAGGCCGTCTCGCCCCGCCAGCCCGCGTTTTCGACGGGCACGCCAAGCAGCCGTTCGAGCACGGCGGGGTACGCGCGCTCGGGAATCGCTCCGATGCCTTCCGTGTGGCTGTCGCCGAAGGCGACGACGGGTCGCAGGTCCAATGCTATCGTTCCCCGAAGTGAGTCATCATATACGGAGCGCTCACATAGTCTTCCGCGATGGCAACGACCGAGCGGGAGATCTCCGCTCCTGCCCTTCCGGCTTGCGATTGCGAGGCCTCGCCGGGCCCCGTTCCGTCGATCGACGAGCGGGACGCCCGCGTCCTCTCCGAACTTGCGCAGGATTGCGAGGCCACGGTCG
Source organism: Candidatus Thermoplasmatota archaeon (assembly GCA_035541015.1). Taxonomy (NCBI): domain Archaea; kingdom Methanobacteriati; phylum Thermoplasmatota; species Thermoplasmatota archaeon. The sequence goes on along the minus strand of DATLFM010000097.1, from coordinate 35,492 downwards.
CCTTCCAGGGATTGCGCCGCCGCCTCCACGTCCACCAGCAGGCCTTGGCGCGGGCGCTCAAGCGCTTGCAGGACGACGGCCTCGTGGCGCACGACGAGAACGGGTATCGGCTCACGGACGCCGGCTGCCGCGTCGCCGTTGCGATGGGGGCCGTCTCCGCGCCTCGGCTTGCCGCGCCTTCCGTTCCCATTCTCCAGGCGCTCCTTCCGCCGCACGTGAGTTCCGAGGCGGTCGTGGAGCGTCTTTCGGGCCGTTGGTTCCGCGGGTTGCGCTGGTACGGCAAGTCCGAGGGGCCCGGCGAGACGACGCTCACGTGGCTTGCCGAGCCGGACGGGTCGGCCGTCCGCGTCCGGATGTCCGGCGGCTCGTTTGCCGTGGAGGCCGAGGGGCCGCTTGGCTCCACGAAGGCGTTTGCCGCTTCGCGTCACATCGTGGCGGCCGTGGCCGACCTCTACGGCGTGTCGGCGGGGCCCTCCCGCGGGCTTGCCACGCTTTCGGACCGCGGCACGTTTGCCGCGTGACCGGGCGAAGCGTGACCCGGTCGTCGCGCCGCTTCGTCAGCAAGCCTGCGGCCGGACATACGCCTGCTTGCGGCAAACGTGCCGCGGAGTGCAACGATGACGTACGCGAATTGCTGCGGGCCCGGATACGGCGGACGACGGTACCTCTCCCGGGACGAGAAGCTCGAGTGGCTGAACGACTACGCGAAGGAGCTGGAGAACGAGCTCAAGGGCGTGAAGGAGCGCATCCAGGAGCTCCAGAAGGCATGAGCGATCCGAGGCTGCCCTTCCATCCCCGCGACCCGTTTGGCCCGGAGCCGGGCCCGCGGGGGCCCTGAATCCGAAAACGTCTTCCGGGGCGGCGGGGTTCGGGAGACCGATGCGCAAGGGCCGCAAGATGCCCGACGTCCGGATCGAGGGCACAAGCGAGCAGGAGTTCGAGCTCGTCGACGGCAAGATCCGCCCCAAGCGGAAGGACCCGGGGAACGCTTGACGCCGGTCCTTCGCGCGCGCCGCGAGACGCTCGTGGGCGTCGTCCTCGTGCTCGCGGGCCTGCTTGTCTCCTACGCCGCCGCCTTCGTGCTCTCGCCCGAAGGCGGCGGCACGGAGGCTCTCGCGGCCGGGTGGCTCGTGGTGCTGGGCTTCACGGCGGTCCTCGTCGGCGCCTTCCTTTTCGTCCTCGCGCCGCGGTTCTGAGCTTGCCGCTCACGGCGGCTTGACGCCGCAATGCTGGCACAGCCGCCGGTGGTCCTCGTCTCCCACCCAGTCCACGCGAAGGTACTCGGCGATCTCCTCCTCCGTCATGCCGATGCGTCGGGCCTCCTCCACGCCGGCGCGGTAGGCCTCGATCTCCGTGGGCCGGTCCACGTAGGTGTACGTCTGGTCGAAGAGCTCGCGCCCGTCCTTCCATTGCACGATGTGCACGAGCTCGTGCACGAGGTCCACGTAGATGCCCCGATCGGGCCCCTCGCGCAGGTACGACTGCGCGACGCACAGGCGGCCGTGCACGTCGTCGATCCACATGTAGCCGTCCCCCGGCACGACGTGCACCTCCACGCTTTCCACGAACCGGGCGAGCGCCGTCTTGCCGCCGACGAGGCGCACGAGCACCGGAACGGCGTCGAGGCCCGTGGCAAGCGCCGACAGCGGGTGCACGCCGTCGGAAAGGTCGCGCCGCAGGACGAAGCCTTCCACGCGGCCGCGATGGGACCGCGTGCATTAAGGCTTCGCGGTATCTCCCGGACGCATGGACGTCTTCCCGCAACGGTTCTACGCCCGGTTCCGCCAGACGACCTCCCGCGGGACGCGCACGACGACGGCGCGCACGCCCTCGGCCGGCGGCTCGCGGAAGCTCGACCACGTTCTCGTGGCGCTTCGCAAGGACCTGCGCGAGACGCTCGCGTGGGACGAGCACGAGCTTTCGGGCCAGGGCTGGCACACGGCCATTCCGGGCTTGGGCGAGCGAGGCGTCTACGTCATCGCGCTTTCGCCGCAGGACGCCGAGCTTGCCGCGCGCTTTGGCAAGGCGCTCCTCGAGCGCGAGGTCCTTCGCTAGAGCGCAACGGAAAGCTTGAAGCGGTTGCGTCCCTTCGCGGGAGGCGGAGCGCGCATGACCCTCATCCACGAGGCCTTCGACGGCAAGTACAAGCTCGAGGTCGAGACCACGGGCTACGGGGGGCTCCTGCTCATCTTCCGCGCCGCGGCGGTGAAGGACGGGCAAGAGGTCCTCGAGACCCACCAGTTCGAACTCAAGCACGAGGAGGCGCGCATCTTCTGCAACCTCCTCGACAACCACCTCTCGATGTACGAGTGAGCGAAGGGAGGTTGCGTTGGCCGCGCGCGACGTGGGCGACGCCGTCCGCGACGTCGCCGATCGCATCGAGCAGGCGATCGCGCAGCAGGTCGAGTTCGATCCCCACTGGTTCCGCCGCGCCTTCCACGCTTTTGGCGCCGCGTTTGTCGCCTACTACCTCCTGCCCTCCGAGGGCACCGTCGGCCTGTTTCGCGACGTGCTGCCGTTGGCCATCTTCGCCGGCGCGGTGGGGCTCGAGCTCTACCGCATGAGCGGGCGCGTGCCCACCGAGGCCTTCTTCGGGCTTCGCGAGTACGAGCGCCGGCGCGTTTCCGGCTACGTGTACTTCGGCTTCTCGGTCCTCCTGCTCGTGTACCTGTTCCCGCAGCCCATCGCCGTCGCCTGCATCCTCGCGGCCGCCATCGGCGATCCCATCGTGGGCGAGTTCCGCCGGGCCAACCTTCCGGCCGCAAGCGTGGTCGCCGGGTCGGCCTTCGTGCTTGGCGTCTTCCTGCTCATCGACTTCCACCCGCTCCTTGCGGTCTTCGGCACGGCGCTCATGATCGTGGCCGAGCGCGTGAAGATCCGCTGGCTCGACGACGATTTCCTCATGCCCATGCTGCCCGCTGCGGCGCTGTACGCGATCACGGCAAGCGGCCTGTTCGCCGCGCTGGGCATCGGCCTTCCGCCCGATCCCATCACGACCACCGTGGAGGTGCCCTCGTGGCTCGCGTGAAGCAGCGGAACCTCCTGCGGCGCGGCGTCCGGGCGGAGCTCTTCCTCGCCCCCGGGCTTGTCCTGTTGCCCATCCTCGTGGGCGCCATTTTCGTGGAGCAGGGCATCCGGCTCGACAACGTGCGCTACCAGGTGCTCGGCCTTGTGATCATCGCCGGCAACCTCGTGTTCGACGTCATGATGGTGGTCACGGCCCTACGGTTCCTCCGCATCTCCGCCGACGAGGACGCGCCCGGCTCCGGCGGCTAGAAGGGCAGCGGGAAATGGAGAGCACAAGCGTTTTGGCCGCGGAGCGGCTATCCGGCGCGATGGCGGTCGACCCGTTCGAGCACGCCCACCGCACGCCCGGCGTGGTCTGGATGAGCCAGAACACGAACTACCTCCCCGGCTCGCCGCGGATCCGGGGTGCCGTCTTGGCAGCCATGGATCGGGGGCTCCACCACCAGTATCCGCTGAAGAAGGGCCTCCCGGGCCTTCCCCAACTCGTCCGGGACGACCTCGGAACGCCCAACCACGACGTCCTGATCACGCACGGCGGCCTCGAGGCGAGCTACATCCTCTGGCGCGCCGTCCTGTCGCCCGGGGACGAGGTCGTGGCGAGCGACCCGTCGTTCCTCCCCATCCACGCGCAGATCCGCCTCTCGGAGGCCACGCCCGTGGAGCTTCCCATCTACGCGCCCCCCTGGAAGCTCACCGTCTCGCAGATCCGCGACGCCCTCACCGACCACACGCGAGCGATCCTGCTCATCGACCCCATCAACCCGCTGGGCACCGCCTACACGCGCGACGAGGTGCGCGCGATCGCCGAGCTCGCGCGGGAGCGGAGCCTCCTGCTCGTGCACGACGTCACGTACCGCGACTTCGCGCAAGCGCCCGCGCTTGCCACCGAGTTCTACCCCGAGAACACCGTCCTCATCTACAGCTTCAGCAAGTGGGCGGGCCTCGCGGGCCTCCGCGTGGGCGCGCTCGTTGGCCCGCCGGACTGGATGGCCAAGTGCAAGCCCTACGATACGAACCCCCTGGGCGTAAACGTGCTCGCGCAGGCGGCGGCCAAGGCCGCGCTCGAGACGAAGAAGGAGTGGCTGCCGGGGATGCTTCGGACCTGCCGGGAGAACCAGGCGCTCATCAAGGACGCCGTCGCGAAGATCGAGGGCGCCTTCCTGCCCGTCTACCCGTCCCACGCCAACCTGTTCGTGATCGACGTCTCCGCGACGGGCGTCGACCCGGCCGCAATCGAGGAGAAGCTCCTGTTCGAGCACGGGGTGTTCGTGCGCGGCGGAGCGTACGTCTCCGAACGGTTCGGCCGGCGGTTCGTGCGCGTCTCGTTCACGGTTCCCGCGGCCGACTGCAAGCGGTTCGCCGAGGCGTTCCCAAGGGTCGTTTCGGACCTTGGGCGTTGACGCTTCGAGCCGTGCGCCCGAAAGCCTAGACCTCCTCGCGCCCAAGGACGTCGCATGCACGGCCCCTCGGACGCGACCCTCGAAGCCGCCTGCGACCACCTCCGCCGCTGCGCCATCGCGTCCATCCGCTACGCCGGCTCGCCCCACGGCGTCGAGGACGCGCGCGACCTCGCCGAGATCGCCTCCACGCTCGCCTGGACGCAGGTGTTCAGCCGCGCGTCCACGGGCGCAAAGCTCTTCAGGCACGACCCGCCTGGGTCCGGCCGTTGAACGGCACCGCCCCCGAAACGCGGTTCGAGTGCACCTCCTGCGGCCACTGCTGCCGCTCCCTCATGCAGCACGTGTACGAGTGGCCGGACCGCCGAGGGCCGGTCTACCGGCTGAGCGACACGGCCGGCCTTCCCCTCACGAGCGCCGAGCGCGCGCGCCTGCTGCCCGTCGCGAGCCGGCGCGGGCTTGCGTGGCAGATGGAGCCCACCGACGGCGTGCTCGACCTCGCCTCCTCGCGCGTGCTCGTCGTGGGCTACCGCGCGACGCACGACACGTGCGTCTTCTTCCGCGAGTTCTCGCCCGGCGACCCGTCCTGGATCGTCGGCCCCTCCGGCGCGCCAGGCGGCGTCTGCTCGGTGTACGATGAAAGGCCGCTCGCCTGCCGCGCCTTTCCCTTGAAACCGATGGGTCGCGAGCTTGGCGTCTGCATCGACTGCCCGGAGGTCGTGGACGCGGGCGACACGTTGGAGCACACGCAAGCCGCGTACGGGGACATCGTCGATTCCGCCCACGCGTTTGCCCGCGAGCCGCTGGAAACGCTGCGCGTCATCCAGTTCCTGGCGACGGCCCGACGCATCGCGCCCCTCGTGGGACCCTCGAACCGGGAGGCGCTCGAGACGGCGCGCGGCTGGCCGCGCCTGGACTGGCAGGAGTTCCTGCAAGCCGAAGGCGTCCGGGCCTAGGGCCGGAGACGCCCGATCCTTGGCGCAAGTGCGGCGCGGCCCCCAGCCAGAACCCAGGCCGCCGCGGCAAGCGTCGGGATCGCGATGGCCGCGCCGATCCAGAAAAGCGGCGGCGAGAACGAAAGGCGAACGTCGCCTCCGGCGAAGTCGGCCGTGGCCTCGGCCGCGATCATGCCTTGATCGTCGACCACGCGGAAGCCGGGGGTCGAGACGGTCCAGCCGGGGTAGTACGTCTGCTTGACCGTCACGCGCTCCCCCGCCGAAAGCGCCGGCGCATCGATCACGATCGAGCCTCCGCCGATCGCCCGCAGGCTCGCGGGCTGCACGTCGCTTCCGCGCACGACGAAGGCCGGTGGAGCGGCTTGCAGATCCTCGTACAGGAGAAGGGGGCCCAAAGCTTTCGTGTGGAGCGTCTGTACAAGGCGCAGCGACGAGTCGTTGGCGTGCTTCTCCGCTGTGGCGTTCGTCACGAGGTAGTCGCGCCAATGCAGGACGCGCTCGCCCACGCGGTAGGCGCGCGGGCCCCGCCCGAGAAGCAGGCTTGGCTCGTTGATCCACTCGAGGCTGTGGCCCTCGACGCCCTCCAGCGTCGGAACGCCTTTCGCGACGAGGAAGAGGTCGGTCACGCCGTCGGGCTCCACGAGATGGTAGCCCTCCTGGGGAAGCGCGGCGGCAAGCTCCGCGCTCGCGTCCGTCTGCCCGGGGTAGGGGGCGGGCGTGAAGAGGCTTCCGTTCACGGCAAGGAGCGAGCCCACGATGAACAGCGCCAGCCCCTGGGGAAGCCAACGGGGAGGCCAACGGATCGGCTGCCCCATGCGCGACAGCACGAGCGCGGCCACGAGCACGCCGGCCACGACCGACAGCAGGTCGAGCGGGCGCACGTCGTACGACGTGATCTCGGTGAACCGCGCGTACATCGCCGGCATGACGAGGAACACGAGCGCGGGCATCACGATCTCAAGCGCCTGCAGGCCCGCAAGCGCAAGCGTTCCGCGGCAAAGCCAGCGCGCACGGTCCGGCGCCAGGCGGTCGAGCCAGTGGGGCAGGCGTGCAAGGCCCACGGCGGCCAGGAGCACCACGAGCGGGAAGAGCACCATCATGGCCCGCGCGGGCGCGCGAAGCATCGACAGGACGGGGAGCTGGTGCAGGACGCCAAGCGGCGTGAAGAACCCCTGGATCCAGATCACGAGCACGGCGACGAGGGCGAGCATCCGGCGCTTCTCGGGGAAGGCAAAGGCGCCGGCGATCGCAAGGCCAAACGCGAGCGGGCCGATGAAGACGTTGCGCTCCTCGAAGTTCACCTGCGGGATCTGCCACCGCGCGTTCGAGAGGAAGGACGCGATCTGGTCGTAGAGGCCCATGCTCGCGTACAGGGGCTCGACCACGCGGCCTACGACGAAGCTGAACTCGGCAAGCGGAAGCACCTTCACGGCCGCAACGGCGGCGGCCACGGGGAAGACCGCCACAAGCGCGAGCAGGACCCGCGGCCGCAGGCGCGGGAGAGCCCAGCGCCCCGTCGGCCATTCGAAGCCGTCCGTCGCCATGAGCGCAAGCGCGGCCAAGCCCATGTACAAGGGAACGTGGACGTCGCCCAGCAGCATGACGCCGATCGCCACGCCCGCGCCAACCACGGGCCGGAGGCCCTCGCCGTCGGCGACGCGCAGCAGGAAATGGAGCGCAAGCGGGGCCCAGGCGATGCTGGGAAGGAACACGAGGTGGCCGGCGAACACCCGGGACGCAAAGCAGCCGCCGAGCAGGAAGATCGACGCGCCGACGAACCGCCACGCCGGGTCGGGAACGTACCGGCGCGCGAGGACGTCGAAGAACACGGCGCCCAGGACCAGGTGCACGAGGAGGATGGCGTAGACGCCAAGCTCGGGGCCCAGAAGCGCGACGGGGCCGGTCGTGAGCGGGTACCACGTGCTGCTGAACGGGTGCGCGTGCAGCGGGTGGCCCGCGCCGGAAAGGGAGGTCCAAAGCCAGTCGCCCTGCGCCGTGAGGAACGGGTGGAGGAACAGGTTGTAGAGGTCGGGACCGCGCGGCCACGTGTGCGGGAACGAGGCGAGCAGCCGGGCGGTGAGCGCAAGCGCGAGCCCGACGTACCCGAGGAGCGCCCACCGCGCGATCCCGAGCATCGGTTCCAACGCAAAGCGAGCGCTCGGATAAGGGTTTCCAAATCCTGTTCCTTTATGCGGAGCGCGCGTCTTGCGGAGTCCATGGACCCCCCGCGCGGCGGGCTTGGCGCGCTCGATCTTGCGGGCCACGCCCGGCGCCGCCTCGCCTTCCTCGAGGCGCACCGCCTGCTGCGCTTCATGCTCGTGGGCGCAAGCGGCGTCGGCGTGAACCTCGCCGTGCTCTACACGCTCACGGAGTTCGCGGGTCTGTACTACCTCGCAAGCGGCGCCGTCGCCACCCAGACGGCCATCGTCACGAACTTTCTCCTCAACGACGCCTTCACGTTCCACGACCGGCGAAGCGGGCTTCGGGCCGGCCGGTTCGCCCGCTACGAGGTCGTGAACCTCGGCGGGCTTTGCATCAACGTGGCGGCGCTCTTTGCCTTCACCGAGCTTGCGGGCTTCCCCTACATGGTCTCGGCGCTGTTTGCCGTGCTGTGCGCCTTCTCGTTCAACTACGCGCTCAACTTCCACTGGACCTACGGCCGGCGCTGAGCGTCACGGCTTGGCGCGAAGCCGCTCGCGCTCGGCCTGCACCATGAGCGAGACGAGCTGCGGGAAGGTCGTCTTGGGCTTCCAGCCAAGGAGCGTGCGCGCCTTCGTCGCGTCGCCGCAGAGCGCGTGGACCTCGGCGGGGCGGAAGAAGCGCGGGTCGCTCTCGACGTGCTTCTCCCAATTACCGACGCCGACCTCCTTGAACGCGAGCTCGCAGAACTCCCGGATCGTGTGCGACTCGCCCGTCGCCAGCACGAAGTCGTCGGGCTGCGGGTGCTGCAGCATGCGCCACATGCCCTCCACGTACTCGGGCGCGTAGCCCCAGTCGCGCTTGGCGTCGAGGTTGCCAAGCACGAGCTTGCGGTCGAGGCCCTCGGCGATGCGGGCGACGCCGCGCGCGATCTTGCGCGTGACGAACTCGAGCCCACGCCGCGGCGACTCATGGTTGAAGAGGATGCCGTTTGTCGCGTACATGCCGTAGCTCTCGCGGTGGTTCACGGTCGCCCAGAAGGCCATGACCTTGGCAACGCCGTAGGGGCTGCGCGGGTGGAACGGCGTCCGCTCGTCCTGCGGCGAGACGGCGGCAAGGCCGAACATCTCGGAGGAGCTCGCCTGGTAGAAGCGCGCGTCGGGCGCCCGCTGCCGAACCGCTTCGAGCAGGCGGAAGACGCTCACGCCTGTCACGTCGCTCGTGAGAACGGGCTGGCCGAAGGAGACGTGCACGAACGACTGCGCCGCGAGGTTGTAGACCTCGTCGGGCTTCGCGTCGGCGGCGATGCGTTGGAGCGAGGCCGAGTCGAGCATGTCGCCGTCGTGGAGGACGATGCGGTCCTTGATGGCCTCGAGGTTCGAGAAGTTGGGGACGCTCAGGCGCCGGACGAGCCCGTGCACCTCGTAGCCCTTCTGGAGAAGGAGCTCGGCGAGGTACGAGCCGTCCTGGCCCGTGATGCCCGTGATGAGCGCCCGCTTCATGCCGACCCCAAGCCAAAGCGCGCACAAGAAGGTTTCGGGAACGCGAGCGCCCCGCGCGTCAGTCCTGCTTGCGCAGGAACGAATCGAAGCACTCGACGACGTAGCGCGCCTGCTCCTCGCCGAAGCGGTGGTGTGCGCCGAAGAGGAACCCGTCGCGGTGCGCGTGCGAGGCCGCGGGAAGCGAGCCCGCCACGCGCGCGGGAAGGAGCCCGAAGGCAGGATGCTCGGCGAAGTTCCCCGAGATGATCGGACGGGTCTCGACGCCGTGGGCCTCTAGATGGCGCATGAGGTCCTCCTTCCGGAAGCGCGCGCCCTCGCGCACGATCACGGGATACGTGAAGTACGAGTGCCGGGTGCCGGGGCGCTCGGTCGGAAGCTCGAGCACCGAGGCATGGCGGGAGAGGCCCTTCGTGATCGCGTGCGCGTAGCGTCGGCGCGCCTCGACGAAGGACTCGAGCTTGCGGACCTGGTGGATGCCAAAGCCGCCTTGCAGGTCGGTCGGCCGCACGTTGAACCCGACGTTCACGAAGAAAAAGCGGGGGTCGACGTTCGGATGACGCGCGGCGATGGCTTCGCGCGTCTTCATCTCCCGGATCCACCCGTGCGCGCGCAGCGGGCGCAGCAGCTCGGCGAGATCGTCGTCGTCGGTGTTGATCGCGCCGCCCTCGATCGTCGTGATGGCGTGCGAGAAGAAGAAGCTGTACGTGCCAAGGTCGCCGAAGGTTCCCACCTTGCGTCCGTCGATCGTCGTGCCGTGCGCCTCGCAGCAGTCCTCGATGAGCCACAGATCCCGCTCGTCGGCCAGGCGAGAGAGCTCGCGCATATCGGCCGCGTTGCCAAGGAGGTGCACGGGCATGATCGCGCGCGTCTTGTCGGTGAGGGCCGCGCGCGCCGCCTGCGGGTCCATGGTGAGCGTCTGCGGGTCGACGTCGACGAGCACGGGGATCGCGCCCGCCTGCACGATGGGGTACACGGTCGTCGACCAGCACATGGCCGGAACGAGGACCTCGTCGCCGGGCATGAGGCGCCCGCGCGTGTGCGGGTTGGCGGCGGCAAAGAGGGCCAGCAGGTTGGCGCTCGAGCCCGAGTTCACCATGATGCTCGAGCGGGAGCCAAGGTACTGCGACCAGGCTTCCTCGAACTGACGCACCTTTGCGCCCATCGTGACGTAGCTTGTCAGGAGCGCTTCGACGGCTTCCTTGACCTCCTCGGGCCCGTAGCTTGGGACGACGAGCGGGAGCCGTCCCTTGGGAACGGAGAACGACGCGGGGTCTCGCGAAAAGTACTTGTCCACGAGTCGGTTGACCTGCTCGATGGTTTCCGCCGCGCCGTCGCCCGTCATCGCAGCCACCGGATGGGGCCGCCACGCGGGGATGCCATCATAAAGGTTCCGTGGCCGATGCGCAAGGAGAGCGGGCGATGAGCAAAGCGCCGTCGTTAGTCCTTTTCACGCTCACGTACAACGAGCGCGAGAACCTCCCGCTCCTCGTCGAGCGGCTCCGGGCGCTTGGCCTCCCAAACGCGCGCTTTGTCGTCGTGGACGACAACAGCCCCGACGGCACGGGCAAGGTCGCCGACGAGCTTTCGCGGCGCCACCCCGACTTCGTCACGGTCCACCACCGCGCGGCCAAGGAAGGCTACGGCGCCGCGTACAAGGACGCGGTCGAGACGATCCGCCGCCGGTTCGATCCCGACCGCTATCTCTCGATGGACGCGGACCTCTCGCACGACCCCGCGGACCTTCCACGCCTGCTGGATCGGCTCGACGCGGGAGCCGATCTTGCGATCGGCTCGCGCCTGGCGCGCGGGAGCGTCGTCGTGGGCCGCCCGTGGATGCGACGGCTCACGACGCGCGTGGCCAACCTCCTCGTCGCGCGCCTCATCGCCGGCAACTACCCCGTGCGCGACAACACGAACGGCTACCGCGCCTTCACGCGCGAGGTTGTGGAGGCCATCCCGTGGGACCACCTCCAGGCCAACAAGGGATATTCCTTCCTCACGTCCTTCCTCGCGATCGTCTACCGGAAGGGCTTCCGCATCGAGGAGGTGCCCATCACCTTCCGCGAGCGGGAGCACGGCGCCTCCAAGCTCGGCTTCCGGCAACTGTTCGGATTCGTCGGAAACGCGCTGCACCTCCGATGGCGCATCAGCGTGCTGCGGCTGTATCGCGCCGAGCGCGCCCAAGCCCGCCCGCCGCGGTGACGTTGCGGTAACCGCCGCCGTTCGGCCGTTAGCGAACGCATCCAACACGCTTATGGTGGCTCGGGCAGAACGATTCTCGTGGACGCCTGCCACGCGACGCCGGACGGACACGGGCATGAGCCCTCCCTCAAGCCCCACCTCCCCGGGTGGATCCCGCCCAACTTCCCCGACTTCCGCATTGCGGGCCTCGTCGAGGCGCGCGACGCGGAGGCGATCGGAGACCTTGCGATCGTCGTCGCGTGGAGGCTCCACTTCAGCGAGCGCGTCGGGCCCCGTCCGTGATTGGCGTCGCCCCGTCCGTGGCCAGGGGCGGACAGAGCCCCGCACACCACCGACGCACGGACGACCGGAGCGTGCGCAATCGGCCCACGTGCCGTCGGCGGGTCGGTTCCTACGAGGCTTGACGGCGCCGCCGGCCTTTCCTCCGTCCATGGGATGCAACTACCAAGCCGCGGAGCCCGTTCCGCGCGTGGCCGGGAGGCCCGACGCCTCCGAGCTTCCGGTCGTCGAGGAGATGGTCCGGGTCCTCGGATGGGCGCTCCTGTTCCGGGAAACGGCGCAACGATCGAGCGCCCGCCAACGCAGCCATTAAAAGGGAGAGTCGGCGTTCGAACCCCGTCATGGTGCTCGAAGGCCTCGGCGAGTCGCTCCGCACGACCATGCGGAAGATCGCCAACGCCGGCCGCATCGACGCGGGCTTGGTGAAGGAGGTCGTCCGCGACATCCAGCGCGCGCTCCTGCAGGCCGACGTCAACGTGCGACTCGCGCTTGCGATCACCAAGGAGATCGAGCGGCGGGCGCTGAACGAGCCTCCGCCGGCGGGCATGAGCCCCCGCATGCACGTCATCCGCATCGTGAACGACGAGCTCGTGAAGGTGCTCGGCAAGGCGCGCGACGTGCCCGTCAAGCCCCAGCGCATCATGCTCGTCGGGCTGTACGGGCAGGGAAAGACCACCACCTGCGGCAAGCTCGCGAAGTACTTCCAGAAGAAGGGCCTTCGCCCGGGCCTCATCGCAGCCGACGTCCACCGCCCGGCCGCCTACGACCAGCTCAAGCAGCTCTCCGAGCAGGTGCGCGTGCCCTTCTACGGCGAGCCCGGCCAGAAGGACGCCGCGACCATCGTCAAGAACGGGTTGGCCGCCCTCAAGGCCGACGTCGTCATCGTCGACACGGCCGGTCGCCACAGCCTCGCCGAGGACCTCATCGAGGAGCTGAAAAACGTCGCGCGCGTGGCCAAGGCCGACGAGAAGATCCTCGTCATCGACGCGCAGGTGGGCCAGCAGGCCGGCCCGCAGGCGAAGGCGTTCCACGAGGCCGTCGGCCTCACGGGCGTCATCGTCACCAAGCTCGACGGCACGGCCAAGGGCGGAGGCGCCCTCTCGGCCGTCTCCGAGACCCAGGCGCCCATCGTCTTCATCGGCACGGGCGAGCACATCGACGAGCTTGAGAAGTTCGACTCGGCGCGCTTTGTCTCGCGCCTCCTTGGCATGGGCGACCTGCAGAGCCTCCTCGAGAAGGCCCAGGCGGCGATCGAAGACGAGGGCAAGGCCGAGCGCACCGCACGGCGCATCATGACGGGCAAGTTCACGCTCCAGGACATGCGCGAGCAGATGGACATGCTCCAGAACATGGGGCCCCTTGGCAAGGTCTTCGACATGATCCCGGGCCTCTCGGCCGCCCGCGCCAAGATGAAGGACGACGAGATGGAGAAGACGCAGGAGCGGCTCAAGCGCTACCGCGTGATCATGGACTCCATGACGGCGCACGAGATGGAGAACCCCGGCGACGTCCGCGGCTCGCGCCTCCAGCGCATCGCGCGCGGAAGCGGCGCCGAACCGCGCGAGGTGAAGGAACTCCTCAAGTACTACGAGATGAGCAAGCGCGCCATCAAGGGCTTCGCGGGCAACCGGAAGATGCAGAAGAAGCTCATGCAGAACCTCAAGTTCGACGAGACGTAGGGGCCTTCATGGGAGCGCGCATCCTCGACGGAAAAGCCCTCGCGGCCACGATGCGCGCGGAGATCCGCAAGGACGTCGAAACCCTCCGCGCGCAGGGCGTCGTCCCGAACCTCCAGTTCGTGCTCGTCGGCGACAACGCCGCAAGCGTCGTCTACGTGGAGAACAAAAACAAGGCGTGCGCCGAAGTGGGCATCGAGCACGGCACGCGACGCCTCCCCGCCGCGACGACCGAGGCCGAGCTTCTGGCCGTCCTGCGCGCCCTCAACGCGGACCCCGCCGTGCACGGCATCCTCGTCCAGCTCCCGCTTCCGCCGCAGATCTCCGAGGAGGCCGTCCTCGCAACGCTCGATCCGCGAAAGGACGTGGACGGCTTCACGCACGAGAACCTCGGCCGCCTGCTCGCCGGACGCCCCGGCTTTGTCCCGTGCACGCCGGCCGGCGTCGTCGAGCTCCTCGAACGAAACGGCCACTCGCCGCAAGGAAAGCGCGTGGCCGTCCTCGGCCGCGGCAACATCGTCGGCAAACCTCTCTCGGTGCTCCTTCTCGGCAAGGGCCGCGGCGGCGACGCGACCGTAACCGTCTGCCACAGCCGCACCCCAAACCTCGAGCAAGCGACGCGCGAGGCCGACGTCCTCGTCGCGGCCATGGGCCAGCCGGAGTTCGTCCGCGCGCGCCACGTGAAGCCCGGCGCGGTCGTCGTGGACGTCGGCATCAACCGCGTGGCCGATCCTTCCCACCCGAAGGGATCGCGCATCGTGGGCGACGTCGCCTTCGAGGAGGTCTCGAAGGTCGCTTCAGCGATCACGCCCGTGCCCGGCGGCGTGGGGCCCATGACGATCGCCATGTTGCTTGCAAACACGGTGCGCGCGGCGCGCGGGCTTTCGCGCTAGTCGGGCGATGTATACAAACGTATACCTCCGTATACATCACGGCGCAAGCCCGTCGACCGTCCGGCCGACCTCGTCGAGAAGGGACGAGGGAAGCCCGCGCGCGGCGGGAAGCTCCACGGGGAGCGGAGCGTTCCCGCCGGGCGCCGGAGGCTGGGAGGCGGCAAAGAGGGAGGCGACGGCGTCGGCGACCGCGCGCGCGGCCGAAGCGACGCCGTCGGCAATGGCGTGAAGCCCGGAGGCGAGCCCGTCCGCGGTTGCGCCGGCCGCGCCGGCGACCGATCGGGTGGCGCCCGAGGCTGCGTCGGCGACGGATTGCGCTCCGCCGGAGGCGGCGGTCGCAAGCCCGTCGGCTGCGCCCGCTAGCGCGTCGGCGACGGCGGAGAGCGCGCCCCTTCCAAGGTCGGCGGCCGCAAGGGGCAGGCTTGCGGCAAGGCCCAGCGCTTGGGCCGCGGCGTCGAAGAGCTTGCCGAGGGCGGCCACGACGGCTTCGAGGAACGCGGCGAGCGCGTTTGGGGCGTCCGCGGGGTTTTCACGGATGGCGTCGACGGCGCCAAGCGCGGCGCCGACGATCTCGTCGGCGACCTCGGCGGCCTCGTCCGCAAGGGGCGCCTCCGCCTCGGCCGGAACTTCGGGCGGTGGCACGTCGGGCGAGCCGGGCGGTTCGCAGACGCCAAGCTCCTGCAGCGTGTCGCCGGCGACGGGCGCGCCGCCGGCGGTTCCGCACGCGAGCGCGCGGGCGTCCTCGACGAGGCCCGGAACGTCCTCGAAGGGGCCGGCGGAGGCCGTGGGCAGGGCGACGAGGGCAAGGCAACCGAGCAGGGCAAGCAACGATCCGCGCGCTCGCATGGGAACTCCACGCCAACCACGACGGCGGGGGGTATAGGAAGATTGGATGGCGCGTTTGATTCGTCACGGAATTTTGCCGGCGGCCCGAAGATGTTCGACGAGCTTCGCAAGCGCGCGCCCGCGGTGGGAGAGCTCGTTCTTGGCGGAGAGCGGCAGGCGCGCGAAGCTCTCGGTGTGCCCGTCGGGAGCAAAGACGGGGTCGAACCCGAAGCCGCCCGCGCCTTCGGGCGTTTCGAGGATGCGGCCGCGGCAGACGCCCTTGACGAGGACGGGGGCGACGCTTGCGGGCTCCATGTAGGCGAGGACGGCCTCGAACCGGGCCGCTCGGTTGGCTTCGCCGGCAAGGAGCCTCAGGATGCCGGCGACGCCGATCGTCTTGTAGGCGTAGGCCGAGTACACGCCCGGAAATCCCGCGAGGGCGTCGACGAAGAGGCCGGCGTCGTCGACGAAGTACGGTTCGCCGGTGATGGCGTCGCGGAGAAAACGCGCGCGCTCGCGGGCAACCTCCTCGAGCGTGTCGGCCTGGATCTCCGGGTGGGGAACGAGCCGGTGGAGAAGCTCGATGCCGTGGAGGGACAGCGCGGCGCGGGCTTCCTCGAACTTGCCCTTGTTGGACGTGACGAAGGAGAGCTTCACCGCGCCGGAAGGCCCGTGCGGCTACATAGCGTTGGCCGCTTGGCTAGCCGGCGAGGGCGCGGCGGGTCCGAAGCTGCATCCGCGTGAGCACGGTGGAGATGTCGCGGATGTCGGAGACCTCGGCGGCGTAGGCGGCGTCCGTGATGAGCCCGACGACGGCGAGGCGGCCGGAAGGGGCTCCGACGGCCGGAAACGAGACCCTCGCGTCCAGCCCGGCTCCTTCGCGCGCCTCGCTCATCGGCAAACGGTCTGCCGGCTCAAGTATATGCGATCGTCGCGCCCGGCCGGACGGTTGCCCGGTCAACGTCGATCCCCGTCGCAAGATACAAGGCTCGCGGCGGCTCTGGGCGAATCCGTGACGGAGCTCCTGTACTTCCGCGATCCGGCGCTTCAATACGCCCGCGAGTTCCGCGCGCGCGTGACAAAGGCGCTGGACGACTGGGTTCGCCTCGACGTGACCGCATTTCATCCTGAGGGGGGCGGGCAGCCTTCGGACGTGGGTGAGCTCCGTTGGGCGGGCGGAAGCGCGCGCGTGAAGTACGTGAGCCAGAAGGGCGTGGTGAAGCACGTCCTCGAAGGCGACCGGCCGCCGGAAGGAGCCGAGGTCACGGGGCTCATCGATTGGGAGAACCGCTACGCGCTCATGCGCATGCACACGAGCCAGCACGTCGTCTCCGGCCTTGCCCACCACCTCTTTGGCGCGCGCACCGTGGGCAACCAGGTGGGGCGCGACCACTCCCGCGTGGACCTCCATCCCGTGAAGCTCTCGAACGAGGACCTCTCGACGCTCGAAGCCGCCGCCAACGAGGCGTTCCGGCAGGGCATCCCGATCCGCGTGTACGACGAGGTCCGGCGCGCGCTCGAGGAGAAGCTTGGCCCGCGCGTTCAGTGGGACCGATTGCCCATGGCCGTGCAGAAGCTTCGGGTGATCGAGATCGGCGACGTCGACCTCTGCCCGTGCGCGGGAACGCACGTCGAGAACACGCGCGAGATCGGGCGCATCCGCGTCCTTCGCAAGGAGGGCAAGGGCAAGGAGACCGAGCGGATCGTCTACGCGTTCGACGACGGCGCGGCCTAGGCCGGCGACGGGAAGGTCCAGAAAGCAAGCCGCGTGGGAACGACCGCCCGGAAGCCCACGGCGTCGGCGCGCCGCAAGAGGAAGCCGGTTCCCTCGTCGAGGTCGAACCCTTCGCCGCAGGTCGCGCGTCCGGACAGCACGGCCGCGAACGCCGCTCGTCCTTCCTCGACGGGTCGCACGAAGACGGCGCCGGGCGCAAGCTCCACGTCCTCCCAGCGCAAGCCGACGCACGCAAGCGTGGGCTCGCGGAAGGAAACGACCGCGATTCGCGCGCCCTCCCGTTCGGAGCGCCCAGGCGCGTGGGCGCGAACGGGCGCCACTTCGGGGACGCCGTCGGCGCCGGTCAGCTCGACGCACAGCACGCGTGTGTCCTCGGGCGACGGGTCGAGGCCCCACGTGCGCGCGTGCGAAGGAAGCGTCCACGCGTCGCCCGTGGACAGCACGTTCCCGTTGCGTCCGTCGATCCGCGGATGCACGTGGCCTTCGAGGACGTGGAGGACGATGGGCGACTGGACGGGCGCGTCCGCCAGCGGCCGGTCCCGGGCCAGGCGAACCTCGCGCGGCAAGAACGGCAGACCCGGCGCGGAAAACGCGGCGACGGCGGCGCCCCCGGCTTTCCGCACGCTTGCGCGAACGATCGCGCGGGCGGGTGCAGGCGGCGTGAGTCGTGATGGCATCGGGCGGGCGGCAAACCCACGGTCAGTCCATGAGGCCTCCGACTGGAACGTGCACGAGACTTGCACCCGCTGCGCGCCCGCTGCGTACGATCCCTACAATCGTTCCGGAAACAGACGGGAAACCGGAGCACGGGGAACGCGCAAGGCGTACTCCGTGTGCGTCTGGTCCTCGAAGACCCAATCGCGAACGCCGTGCGTTCCGCACTCGTAGATGACCCCGCCGGCGGTCTCGACCCCGTCGAGCTCGGCCCCGCAGGACGTGCATTGCTTGCCGCCCAAACACAACCCCCGCGAGCACTCTGACCGTTCCCACGCATGAAGGTTACGGCATACCCATCAACCCGGAACGGTTCCCGAAACCCTGAAAAGGCGCCATCGCGTTGGCCGCCCCGATGGGCGACGCCACCGAAGGGTTCGACCTTCTGCCCGCCCAGTCGCCCGGGGAAGCCCTGTCCACCGAGCTTCGGGAATCGCTCGCGGAACTGCAGCGCAACCTCGGAGGCCTTTTGGGAAGCGTCCTAGTCGACGACGAGGGAAGCCCCCTCGCATGGGATCTCCGGGGCGGCGTCGACCCCGCGCTCGTCGCGACCGCCGGCGCCATGCTCGCGCGCGCGGGCGTGCGCACCACCGAGCTCATGGACCTCGGGCGCTCGCGCAACGTCATCGTGACGACGGACCGGGGCTCCATCGCGGTCTTCCAGGTCGCAAGCGGCCTTGCGCTTGTGACCCTGCTCCAGCCGGGAACCAACAACATCCTCGTGCTCGTGGAGGTCCGCAAGGCCATCGAGCGGCTTCGGGAGGTCATCGCGCGTGGCGTTTGAGACGCTCGAGGAGTTCCTCCCACCCCTGTCGGCGCTTGCCGCGTTGGCCTTCGTCGTGGTCGTCGTCCGGTTGGCGATGCTCCTGTACGCGAACCCGTTGGGCGCCTTTGCGCAGGAGATCCTCTACCTTCGGGCCAACGCGCTGCGTCTTCCCTTGGCCCTCCTTGCCGTGTTCCTTCTCCTCGAATCCGTTCAAGCCCTCCTTCCCTTCCTCGTGACCTACCAGCTCGTCCCGTCCATCGACGATCGGACGCTCAAGACGATCACGACGGCCTTGGGCCTGCTCCAGGCCGTCCTCCTCGTGGCCGCAAGCCTCCTCATGATCCGCATCTTCTCCCGCTACACCAAGCGCGGCGTGCAGCAGCTGGTCCGCCGCGCCACGGACGAGCTTGTCCGCGCCACCCGGCGCCGGCGCCCCAAGGAGGCGCTTCGGCGGTCCTGACGGCCCGCGGACCCCAGGCGGCCAAGTCCGCCCCAAACGTTTTTCCCGTCCTGCCTGCTTCGGGTACCCCGATGATCGTTCGCGTCTTCCGCGCCCGTCCGCGCCCTGGGAAGGAAAAGGCGCTGGAGGACTACTATATCCAGACGGCCGTCCCGCAGCTCCAAGCCCAGAAGGGCGTGCGGTGGGTCAACTTCGGCCGGCCCCTCGAACGCGGCCAGGAGGAGTACGTCCTCGTGAGCGTGTGGGAATCCAAAGAAGACCTCATCGCCTTCGCGGGGGCCAACTGGCGAAAGCCCAAGCTCCTGGCCAACGAGGTCGACTTCGTCCAGGATCAGGTCGTGGACCACTACGAGATGGTTCCCGTCGGCGGGTAGCGGGGCATGGACTTCCGCCTGAGCGACGAGCAGGAAGCCGTCCGCAAGATGGTGCGCGAGTTCGCCGAGAAGAACGTTGCCCCCATCGCCGCGGCGATCGACCGCGAGAAGCGGTTCCCCACGGAGAACATCCCGCGGATGGCCGAGCTTGGCCTTCTGGGCATGACGGCCCCGGCGGAGTGGGGCGGCGCGGGCTTCGACTACGTCTCCTACGTCGTGGCGCTCGAGGAACTCGCCCGCGCGTGCGCGGCCACGAGCGTCATCGTCTCCGTCACGAATACGCTCGCGGGCTACCCCCTCAACGCCTTCTCGAACGACGCGCAGAAGGAGCGCTTCCTGCGCCCCCTTGCCACGGGCGCCAAGCTTGGCGCGTTTGCCCTCTCGGAGCCCAACGCCGGAAGCGACCCGGCCGCCATGACGACGGTCGCCGTGAAGAAGGGCGGCTCGTACGTCCTCTCCGGCCAGAAGAACTTCATCACAAACGGCGGCCACGCGGGAATCTACGTTGTCTTCGCCAAGACCGACGTGGCGGCCAAGCACCGCGGCATCAGCGCCTTCGTGGTCGAGGCCGGCACGCCCGGGTTCACCTGGTCGCCGCCCGAGGACAAGATGGGCATCCGCGCGGCGCACAGCACGCAACTCTTCTTCGACAACTGTGAAATCCCCGTCGAGAACCTCCTCGGGCAGGAGGGTGAAGGGTTCAAGATCGCCATGGCCACGCTCGACCGGGGCCGGATCGGCATCGCCGCGCAGGCCGTCGGCATCGCGCAGGCGTGCGTGGACGCCGCCGCCGCGTACGCGAAGGAGCGCCACGCGTTTGGCAAGCCCATCGCGCACCACCAGGCGATCCAGCACATGATCGCCGACATGCACGTGGCGGCCGAGGCCTCCCGCGTGCTCACGTGGCGCGCGGCCTTCCTCTGCCAGCAGGGCGAGAAGTTCGGAACGGCCTCCGCGATGGCCAAGCTCTTTGCGAGCGAAGCGGCCATGAAGAACGCGATCGACGCCGTGCAGGTGCACGGCGGCGCCGGCTACACGACGGACTTCCCCGTCGAGCGCTACATGCGCGACGCGAAGATCACGGAGATCTACGAAGGAACGTCGGAGATTCAGCGTTTGGTCATCGCGAGGGACGCGATCGGGCTCAAGTGAACTTCGCAACGTCGTATGATGTCGGATGCTCCCGCGTGCGTTCCGAACAGATTGTCGTGAAAACCCTGATATAGCGCCTGGACCGCCTGCACGGCCGGGAGAGTTGACGCATGCGCTTGTTGTTTGTCCTAGTCTTCTCGATCACCCTCGTGTCCGCCGGGCTTCCCGCGCCTGCGTCCGCAAACGTACAAGACTGCGTTTTCACGCCGTCGGGCACTCCGACCGGGCACAAGTTGCCCGCAAACTCTGTCGTTGAGGCTCGGCTTTCGCACGAGTCGTGCCCAAACGTGTTCTACCAGAGTTCGTATGTCGCGCTTCACGTCGACGGGCAGGCGGTCGCCGAGGGTTCCGTGTACCGCTACGGTTCCCTGCTTCCCCCCCAGGACGTCGTCGCAAGCTTTTCGCCCGACCCCGAATTTTCCTTCGGGGTTCACCGTGCGTGGGCGCAATACAGCAGCACCGTGTGCGACGCAAGCTGGAACTGCAAGTGGACATACCAAACGCGCGAGTGGTCGTTTGTCGTTGGAGGTGTCGTGAAGGATCTCTTGGCGCCAACCGTCGTTCGCCCCGTTCCCGGCGGGACGCCTCGCGCAACCGCTTCCGCGGGCAACCTTAGCGTTTACGACAACGGGCAAGGCCAGATCTGCCTCGACGTGCGGCTGGGCGGCAACGCGCCGCCGCAGACCGTCAACCTCGCCTGTCTCTCGAAGGCAACCTTGGGTCCCGTGGGTCCTCTCATCCCGCTGGGCAATACGTGCCTTTGCGCAAACGTAGGCTCGCGGGACTACGCGATCACCGTCTCGGCGTACTACGTGTACGACGAGGATCGCGTGAAGACGTCCGAATCGACGGTCCTAGGCGGTCTCGTTCGCGTCTCGCCTCCCACCGCCGACGACCTGCAGTGGATCCGATCCGCCGACGGCGCAGGAGCGGCGCTCTATGTGCGCGCGGAGGTCACCGACCATGGCTATTACACGTTCCTCGGGAGTGGTACCGTTGTGACGGTGCCGCACGTGGGCCAACTATTGGCGCACGGGGCGCATACGCTGCCCTGAGACCAAGCGGGTCGGGCGCGCCCCGGAACGGGTCGCGCGCCTGCTCTCGACGTTCCGTTCGCGACGTTCTTGCCACTCCTAGATGTTCTCTCCTTCTAGGAGCTTCTCGATCTTGTACGGCAACAAGTTGCGATTGATCCGCGTGACTTCCAGGATGCGGATGTCGTCGCGCCGCCGGATGTCCTGCAAGAGCGGGTTGCGGGACTTCTTGTGGAGCGTCATGATGAGGGGCTTTGGCGTGTCGAGCGCGTCCTTGACCGCCTGGCAGAAGGTGTCGCTTTCCATCTCCATCTTGCCAACCTCGTCGATGACGATGACTTCGGCCTCCGCGATGGCTTGTCGGATGGCCGTGACGCCCACGGTCTCGAGGACGTCGAGATCGACGCCGTACTTGCCCGTGCGCACGTCGCCGGTCGCCCCCTCGCGCGCAAGGACGCCTTCTTCCTTCGTGAGCCAGTTCACGATCTTGAATCCGGCGCGCTTGCCGTTCTCGACGAAGGGCTCCGTGACCATGCCGCCCACGATGACGTCGCGTCCTTCGAGCTTCTCGACGATCTTGAGAAGCGTGGCGGTCTTGCCGACCTGCGGCAGGCCGGTGATCCCGATCTTTATATCCTGGAGCATGGGCGACGGCGTTGCGCCGTAACGACGGCCGGCTTTATATACGGTCCGTTTCGCTCGGGTGCGTGCGCACGCTCGCGCAAACGCATCCAAGAGGTTTCGAACGAAGGCACCGCGCTAGAGGCCGGGCGTCTTCGTGGCGCCGCTTGCGCCGGCCGGCACGCCGGCGCCCGGAACGCCCGTTCCAAGCGTCGTGCTCGTCTTGTGCATGAACTTGGCGAGCTTCTCCACGAGGCCCTTCTTCTTGGGGCTTGTCATGAGGACTTCCTGGAGGACCTCGTCGAGCGTCTCCACGGGCACGATCTTGATGCGGTCGCGGTAGCGCTCCTCGATGAGGACGTCCTGGAGGTTTGCCCTTGGGATGATGACCTTCTTCAGGCCCGCCTCGGCGGCCGCCTCGATCTTGGCCGTGACGCCTCCCACGGGGAGCACGTCGCCGCGGATGGACAGCGATCCGGTCATGGCCGCGCCCTGGTCGACCTCGATCTCCTCGAGCGCGCTGATGACGGCCGTCGCCACCGAGATGGAGGCCGAGTCGCCCTCGACGCCCTCGTGCGCGAGAACGAACTGGATGTGGATGTCGTGCGTCGTGACGTCGACGCCCGTGTGCTTCTTGATCACGGCGGCCACGTTCTGGACCGCTTCGCGGGCGATGTCGCCAAGCTTGCCCGTCGCGATGACCTTGCCCTCGCTCTTGCTTTGGGAGGGCGTCACCTCGGCGGCAATCGGCATGACGATGCCCGAGGGCTCGCCCACCTCGCCGCCCATGAAGACGGCAAGGCCGTTCACCTGGCCGATGGCGCCGCCGCTCACGCGGAACGTGCGGTACTCGCGGCGGTGCTCGATCATCTGGTCGACGACCTGCTGCTCAAGCGAGCGCGCGATCATCTTGGCCTTCACGACGTGGGTCTGCGTGACAAGCGGCGCCTTTGCTTCGATGGCCACGTCCCCGGCCACGCGCACGAGGCCGCCAAGCTCGCGCAGGCGAAGCGTGAGCTTGCCGCGCCGGCCGCTGCGCCGCTGGGCGTCGCGAAGGATCTCGGCGACGGCCATCTTGTCGAAATGCGGGATCTTCGTGTCCTTCTTGACCTCTTGCGCCACGAAGCGGACGAGCTTCCAGCGGTTCTCGTCGGAATCGTCCATCGTGCTGTTCATGAAGACTTCGTAGCCGTACCCGCGGATGCGCGAGCGGAGCGCCGGGTGCATGCCCGGGTGGAAGGGGTTGCCTTCCTGGCCCTTGAGCGCGTCCATGTTGCCCGCCGCGACGAGCACGAAGTCGCACGGCACGGACTCCGTCTTCACCATCGCGCCGCTGGAGCGCTCGGATTGGCCGAGGATCGGGAACTTCCGCTCCTGGAGGGCGGTGAGCAGCGACTGCTGGCTCTCCATGCGGAGCATGTTGATCTCGTCGATGAAGAGCACGCCCTTGTGCGCCTTGTGGATGGCCCCGGCCTCGACGCGGTCGTGCGCGGGCGTCTCGAGGCCGCCCGACTGGAAGGGGTCGTGGCGCACGTCGCCCAAAAGCGAGCCCGCGTGGCTGCCCGTGCCGTCGACGAACGGGGGCTTCTCGCCGGGCGTGTGGCTCACGAGGAGCTTGGGGACAAGCGACGTCTCGCGAACCGTCATCTGCCGCATGATCATGAAGAGGATGAGCGCGCCAAAGAGTCCCAGCAGGAGGAACATGGGCTCGTGCGGCTGGCTTGCAAGGAACATGGCGACGCCAAGCGCGATGAGGGCCACGACCACGAGGAGCTGCATGGTGGCCTTGCGCTCCTGCTTGCGTTGCGCCTCGGCCTTCTGGGCGGAGACGATCTCCTTGCCCTTGCCGGCCGGCACGACCCGGATGCGCGGCTGGTGATTGTCGTCGGGATTGGGGTAGGCGATGATGTCCTCGAGTTCCTCGGGCGGCAGAAGCTCGCTCATGGCCTTGGCGAGCATGGACTTGCCCGTTCCGGGGTCGCCGATGAGCATGACGTGGCGCCGCTGCTCCGCGGCCTTCCGCATCACCTCGACGGCCTTCTCCTGGCCGATGACCTGGTCGATGAGCCGGTCCGGAACCTTGATGTCCTCCGTCGTGGAGAAATCCTGCTCCTTGACCCACTCGTCGACCTGTTTCGTCTCGTTCATCGCAACGCCTGGCGGATCGACGCGGGTCCCCTCACCGGCGCAAGAGCGTTATAAGTAACGTAGGGCTCCGGTGCTGGGCCACGTCCGAGTTTCTTTCATGGTCCCACTACATATATGATTTGTGGTAACGGGAGCAGGGCTGAAATCAAGGCATTCCTTTTTGGAGGGATCGGCGGTTTCCCGCCTCGATGCTGGTCGTGTCGGGGCCGCAGAACCCTGTTTTGTCCAAGCGCCTGGCCGACCAACTGGGCGTGCCGCTTGCCCGCGTGGAGACCAAGCGCTTCCCGGACGGGGAGGCGTACGCCCGCCTCACGACGCCGGTTCGGGGGCAAGACGTCGTCGTCGTGCAATCGACGGTCTCCGACGGCGCGCTCGTCGAGCTCCTGCTCATCCAGGATGCGTGCCGGCGCAGCAACGCTCGCAGCGTGACGACCGTGATCCCGTACCTCGGCTACGCTCGCCAGGATCGCGTCTTTGTGGACGGCGAGGCCGTTTCGGCCGAGGTCGTCGCGCGCATCATCGAGCGGTCGACCGACCGCGTGCTGCTCGTCGATCCCCATCGGCCCGCCATCAGCCACATGTTCCACGTTCCCTGCCGCGCCGTGACGGCCGTGCCGGCCATCTGCGACCACCTGCGCAACCTTGGCGTGGAGGTCGTGCTGGCTCCCGACGCCGGGGCGGCCGAGCGTGCGCACGAGGCGGCCATGTTCTTGAAGGCCAAGAGCGACCACCTGGAGAAGAAGCGCCTCACGTCGACGGAGGTCGTCATGATGCCCAAGGAGATGGCCGTCGACGGGCGGACGGTCGTGATCCTCGACGACATCATCAGCACCGGCGGCACGATGGTGAAGGCGGCCGGCGAGCTCAAGCGGCAAGGCGCAAAGAAGGTCGTCGCCGCCTGCACGCACGGCCTTTTCATCCAGGACGCGCTCCCGAAACTCCTGTCCTCCGGCGTGGACGAGGTCGTCGCCACCGACACGATCGAGGGGCAGGCGTCGCTCGTCTCGGTCGCAAGCGTGGTCGCAAAGGCGCTTTGAGCGGCCCGAGGGCTAGGCGCGCCGCCGACGCAGGAGGAGCGCGCAGAACCCCACCGCAAGCGGCAGCGATTCCCACGCCGGCGTCGCGTTGCGGACGTCGTTCACCGGATTCGATTCCCAAAGGTTTGGGTTGTGCGGGTACGCGTCGCGCGCGTCGGGAACGCCGTCGCCGTCGCTGTCGAGCTCGTCCACGCGCAAGGTCTGCCGCCGGGGCGGCGCCTCCGACCCGTCCAGCCGAGCGGCGATCTCGTATTCGCCGGCCTCCGGGAGCGTGAACGCGACGCTCGCGCGCGCGGTGACGCCGCCGGGGATCGAGAGCGCCGCCGTGCGTTCGGTCTCGCCGATATTCACGCGCACGAGGGCCTCCCCGGGAGCCTGCCCGGTGTTGCGCACGAAGACGACCACGTCGAAGGGTCGCAGCGCCATGGGGAACGTGGGCGTGGGGTCCATACCCACGATGGCGAACTCGGCCGGGACGAGCACGGGCAGGATCCGCTGCAGGTAGGCCGCTTCAAGGACGTAGTCGCCCGGCTCGTCGGGCGTCCAGACGAAGCGGGCGCTTCCCGATTCCCCGATGCCAAGGGACAACGTTTGCGTCCCCACGACCTGACCGCCCACGCGAAGCGTGATGACGCGCTCCGCCGCCGTGGGGCCGCGGTTGCGCGCCTCCACCGTGACCTGCACCGGCTGACCGGGCAGGGCGGGCGAGGGTGAGGCCCGCAGCGCTTCGAGCACGATGTCCTCGAGCGCGACGACCTCCCGAAACGGCGGGTAGGTCGGGCCAAAGACGTAGAGATCAAAGAACGTCGAGAAGTCCACGAGCACGCCGTCGGAGCGCGCCAGCCGGTTCACCACGCGGAGCATGTCGTCGTTCGTGACGCGTGGCAGCCGGCTCGTGTTCCGGCTGATGTTCTCGACGTACTCCTGGTTGAGGGCGGTCATGATGGTGGCAAGCGTGGCGCGGCCGTTCGTGGCGCCGGAGAGCTCGGATCCCAGGTGCGCAAGCGTGAACATGCCCTTGCGGTAGGCGACCTGCTGGTCGTCGGCCCCGTACACGGGGCTCGTGAGCGCAACCTCGCCGCGGTTGGGGTCCTGGGTGCGGTTCTCGTACTCGCTTCGAAGCTCGGCGTTGAGGAGGTCGAGCGAGAGGAAGCCCGCGACGAAGCGCGAAATCGCGCCGTGATAGTCCGCGTCGCCCTCGTTGATCCAGATCGTCGAGGCGCCGGCCACGTTGTGCGCCTGGAACATCTGGTACGTGTGCGCGTACTCGTGCGCGATCGTCTTCAGCGTGGCGTTCTGGTGCACGAAAAGGGAGTCGGTCGACCCGAGGCCCCCGTGGAACATGGGCGCGCCCGCGCTGATGACGAGGATCTTGTCGCGCGTGACGTTGCCGTACACGCTTGCGTAGTAGGGCGTGGCCGCCTCGAGGTAGTCGAAGATCACGGAGCGGTCCGCAAGCTCGCCGGAGAGGCGCGCGTACACGAACGTCTTGCCCGCGCGCTCCTGCGACTCGCCCGAAAACGGACCCAGCGCGACAAAGCCGCGCGGCAGCACGCCGCGGATCGCGTCGCCGGCCGGGAGCACGAACTGACCGGGGCCCGTGGCCTCCCATGGGGCTTCGACGTTCCAGCCGGCGGGCAGCCGGAACGTGACCGCGGCCGTGAAGTTCGGGCCCGGGCACGGCTGGCCGCCGGTCCATCCGACGGGACAGTAGTAGGTGTAATCGAACGGGATGGACAACGCCTCGGCCTTCACGACGCCAAAGGCCGGCGAGAGCCAGCTGTTGTACTCGCTGGGCGTGGTGGCGGGCTTGCGCACGTTGATCTCGTACATGAAGGACGCGACGTCCGAGGTCGGCGTGAAGTTCCAGCCGCCCGCGTGCTGCCGCAGGGTCCCGCCAAGATCGTTGAAGAGACGCAGGACAGCGTACTCGTGCGTCGCCGTGCGCAACGTGAAGTTGAGGACCCGATCGCGCGCGTTTCGAATCTCCAGGGTCACCTGCACGATGCCCTGGTCAAGGAGGGTCGGCTGGGTAACGTCGACGTTGTAGGCAAGCGCGACCACGGTCGACTCCCGCGCAGCGGACGCGTCGCCGGCAAGCCACAGGGCCGACAGGAGGACCGCACCGAGGGCAGCCGTCGCCAGAAGCGCGCGCATCGGGGTTCGGGCACGACTCGTCCTCTCGTAAGGGTTGCGGCTTGGGACGCAACGTTCTTGCGCTTGGCGGCGGTTGACCCGGCGGGGGCAGTCGGTGCGCCGACAAGTCGAATTCGCCGTGACCGGTCGGAGCCCCAGCCCCGTCTACGATCTTCTCTTGGCGCGCCCCAAGCTCCGCGCCACGATCCGAACCACCTGCGCCACCTCCGACGCCGTGTCCCGCCTGGTGATCGTGCAGGGGCCCGAGCGCGACCTCGACGAGCTCTCGGCCCGGCTGGCGCGCGAAGCCGCCGCCGGCGGAACCCTCCAGCCCCTGGCGCGCCAACCGGGCTCGCTGGCCTTTTTCGACCCGGACCTCGACGACGGGCGCGGGCGCCCGTCGCTTCCCCAGCTTTGCGCGCGCGAGCTGGGTCCCCGCGCGGCCTACGCGGCCCGCGTGGAAGCCGGCGCGCTCCTTGTCACCGTCACCGCGCCCGCCGAGGCCCCGTTCGAGCGTTTCGTCGACGCCGCGCGAACGGCGTTGGCTCCCTCGCTTCGCTTGCGCCTGCTGCGCCTTGGGCCGGCGCCTTCCAAGGCGGCATCGGGGGGGCTTGCCCCGCCGGACGAGAGGATCCTCCTTCACGCCCTCTCCCATGGATACTTCGACGAGCCGCGGCGCACCTCCATCCGGCTGCTTGCGGCGCGGCAGAACCGCTCGAAGAGCGCGCTGGAGGAGGATCTCCGTCGCGCCGTGGCGCGTCTTTGCGCCTTGCACCTCGAGTGGATCCGCGCGCAGCGAAGCGGCTCGCCATCGCTTGCCGTGGAGCTTTGGGCACCCGTCGAGGCGACGGGACTTCGCTCGGCCATCCTGTCGGAGCCCGCGCTCGTGGGTCGCGTGGAATCGCTTTCGGTCGTCGACGCAGAGGCCTGGGAGATCCTCGTCGTGGAAGGCCCGCCCGAGGCGGTAGCGCGGCTCGATCGCCAGCTGGGCGGGGCCCTTCCGCAACCGATCCTGGCGCGGGAGGTTCTCGAGCGGTCCCTCGGACGTCGGGTCATCTTCGAGCGCTGGGCCCGGCCGCGCGAGGGCTCCGGAGGATTCTCGCCCGAGCACCTCCTCCGGGACGCTTGCGGAGCGGCCGGCGCGCTCACGACCGAGTTTCGCCACGGCGCGGGAAGGCTTACGGCCTACGGATCGCAGCCGGGGCTTGCGCGCTTTGCCCAAGGCGTGCGGGACTTCGCGCAAGGCCGGTACCGGTTCGTGCAGATCCCGGAAGCACCCTCTTTTGCAAACCGCGCCGGCGCCGACCTTCGCGCGCTGCGCAAGGCCGCCGAGGGCGGTTTCTTTGCATCCCCCCGGCGCATCGGATTGGCGCAGGTGGGTCGCGAGATCCATGCAAGCGCGAGCACGGCGGGCATCCGGATTCGACGCGCGCTTGCGCGGGTCATCCTGACGCACGTGCCGGGCGCCCACGCCGCGCTTGCAGTCGGGCAGGACGCGCCCCCGATCGCACCTTCGGGCGTGGACGGCCGCCGGGTGCTCGCTCCTGTGCAATCGTTGCAATAGTCCGGCGGCAGGTTCAACGTCGGCCACCGAATATTGTGCGCTCGCGGGGGCGCGGGCCGCAAGGGGGCACGCTCGAGAGCCAAGGCACGTTCGTTTCAGGATCGCCGCGTCGTCGTCTGCGGCCGAAGTTCGATGCCGCCGTCGGTCTTTTCACGACGGAAGGTCGGGAGTGGAAAGGATGAAAGGAATCGTCGTTGTGATCGCGATGTTCGTTGTGCTTGGAGTTTCGACCGCCTCGGCCGTCCCGCAGGTCGGCATGACCGACGCCGGACCGCCGCAGTTCGCATCGGCCGGCGTTTCGGAGCGCGCGTCGTCGGGCCTGTGGATCGTGGCCTTCCACGAGCTGCCGGAGGACCGGTCCACGTACGCGGGCCAGACCGTCGTCTCGGTGAACGAGGACCTCCGGTTCTTCGTCGTGGACGTTTCGACTCCGCACGAGTTCTTCGCGACCACGGCACGCGACGACAACGTGCGCTACGTCGAGCGGGACCTTGAGGTCGTGCGGGCCTCGCTTGTCCCCAACGACACGCACTACGCGAACTACCAGTACGACATGAAACCCGCGACCACGAACATGGAGCTTGCCTGGGACAAAGGCTTCGGGACGACGTCCACGAAGGTCTGCGTGGGCGACACCGGCCAACGCAGGACGCACGAGGACTTTCAGGGCGTGACCTGGTACCACTGGTTTGACGCCATCAACGGCAAGACCACGGCCTACGACGACAACGGGCACGGGTCGCACGTCACCGGCACGATTGCCGCCATGCCGAACAACGCCAAGGGCGTGGCGGGCATCACGAAGGTCGCCATCGGCGGCGTGAAGCTCTTGAACACCCGCGGCTCGGGCACCGTAAGCCAGGTGGCAAACGGCATCAACTCCTGCACGGGCTCGGGCGCCCACATCCACAGCTACTCGCTTGGCACCACGGGCGACTCGTCCACCATCCGAAACGCCATCAACGCCGCCCTCGACGCGGGCGCGTTTATCGCGGCGGCCTCGGGGAACGGCGGCTGCAGCAACTGTGTGGAGTATCCCGCGAAGTACCCGGGCGTGACGGCCGTGGGCAGCACGGGCAAGACGAACGTCGTGTCGTCGTTCACGAGCAAAGGCCCCGAGCTCGACTTCTCCGCGCCGGGCGAGGACATTCCCTCGCTGTGGACGGACAAGCAGCCGTGCACGAAGCAGAACGCCGACCGGTGCTACGTGCTCTCGTCGGGCACCTCGATGGCCACGCCCCACGTGGCGGGCCTTGCCGCTCTCGTGAAGAGCAACAACCCGGGCTTCACGTCCCAGCAGATCTACGACCGCCTGAAGTCCACCGCGATGGACCTTGGGGCCTCCGGCCACGACAGCACGTACGGCTGGGGCCTCATCCGCGGCGGCGCGGCCTGACGTGACGATCCGAGGGGCGCCGCGGGGCGCCCCTCGCCTTTATTTTTCCCCACGCGTTCCCCGGAGCCATGCGGGGGCATTGGAGGCTCGCGTTCGCGCTTTGCGTCCTCGTCCTCCCCGGCGTCGCGCAGGCGGCATCGGACGACTTCGAGGCGGACGCGGAAGGCACCCGAGGAACCGTGCAGGGGGAAGGCCCCCAGTGGGTCCGCCTCGACGCCGATACGGCGATCCTCAACGTCTCGGCCGAGCGCACCGTGTACGGGCGCATCCGATTCGCGGGCACGTTCGACGTCGAGCGCCCGCGGCAGGTCGTCCCCACCGTGGGCGGGTCGATTCCCAACGAATACTCGAGCCCAGCGCTCGAGGAGGCCGCCGGCGACCACGCGCTGTTCAACCTCACCGGCCGCGCGCAGGACGACGGGTTTCTGGTCGAGTTCCGCGTTCGCCTTCCCGCCGGCAACCACTCGCTTGCCTTCCGCCGCGACGTCGCGCCGCCCCGCATCGTTTTCCTGCCGCCGGAGAACGTCACATACGCCGGCGCGCTCATCTCCACGACGACCGACGAGCACGCCTTGTGCAACCTCGAGATCCTCCGCGAGAGCGCGCCAGAGCCCGTTCCGTACCCCACGACGGAACCCGCCCGGTTCCAGAACTACCCCGTGATCGGGCTGCGGCCGAAAACGAACTACACCTATTGGGCCACGTGCCACGATTTCTCGGGCAACGCGGCGCGCTCGCCGACGTTCTCGCTTGCAACGCCGGAGCGAACCTTCGTTCCGGGACCCGTGCTCGAAACGTACGAGCCCGCCAACGGCTCCGTCGTTCCCGTCACGGCGCGCGTCCGCGTGACGCTTTCCACGCCTGTGGGCGCCGTCGAAACCGGACACGTTCGGCTGTTTGTGGACCGGCAAGAAGTCACGGATCGGTTGGCATTCTCGGAAGGCGCCTTCTCGTACGCTCCCGCTGGTGGGTTTGCTCCCGGCAACCACACGGTCCTGCTGGAGGCGCGCAACAGCGAGGGCGGCACGCTTTCGTTCCAGTGGCGCTTCGTCGTCGTGACGCCTCCGGCCCGTGCGCCCGCGCTCGAACCGGTCGGGGTGTTGTTCGCGTTCGGGGTTGCGATCGCGGCCGCGCGCAGGCCATGAAGCTTCCGACGCAACCCGCATCGGAAACGCCCCCGCGACCTTGATAGGGGGGCGGGACGCTGCGGCGGCGGGGGCATGAGAGGCTGCGAAACCTCCGTCGGTTGGTGAGCGTCAGCGTCGCGATCGCGTTCTTCGGTTTCCCGTACGGCACAGCCGTGGCCGATCTTGCAAGCGTCGATCCGATTCTCGTGGACCCTTCGCGCGCGCCGGTGGGCGAGCGCGACTACATCGTCGGGTTCTTCGACAGGATCCCTTCGGAGATCGAGCCGGGCGCGACGTACCACGGTGCGACCGTGCTGTGGACCGACGCGGACCTCGTCTTTGCCGTCGTGCGGGCCGAGCCAGCCTCGCTTTTCGAAGCGCAGGTTCGCACGGACGACCGCGTGCGCTACTACGAATGGGACAACCCCATGGCGGCCTTCCTGCGGCTTGTGCCCAACGATTCCCTGTACGGCAACTCGGGCCACTGGGGCAGCAAGAAGATCGGCGCGGAGACCGCGTGGGACCGGACGCTTGGCTCCACCTCCGTCAAGGTCCAGATGATGGATTCGGGCCTCGTCAAGACGCACGAGGAGTTCGCGGGCTCCGGCCGCGTGCTGCAAGGGTACGACTTCGTGAACAACGACAACGACCCGAACGACGAGGGAGGCGCCTGCGGCTACCACGGCACGCACACCACCGGCACGGCCGGCGCCACGATCAACAACGCCAAAGGCATCGCGGGCATGAGCCAGCACACGATCCTTCCCGTGAAGGCGTTCTACGTCTCCGGCATCTACTGCACGTCCTCCACCACCACGCTCGTGAACGCGCTCAAGTACGCCGGCGACCAAGGCGCGCACATCGCCTCGAACTCGTGGGGCTCCAGCGCCGCGAGCGCAGCCATGAACGACGCCGTGCAATACTCGCACGACCGCGGCGTCACGCACGTCGCGGCCGCCGGCAACTCGGGCCCGTGCACGAATTGCGTCTCCTACCCGTGGCGCGACAAGGCGTCTGTCGTGATCGTCGTCTCGTCGACGACCTCCTCCGACGGGTTTTCGAGCTTCTCGAGCGAGGGGCCCCAAGTGGACGTCTCGGCGCCCGGGAGCGACATCCTGTCGGCCTGCGGCCCCAACACGAACAGCTACTGCACGATGAGCGGCACCTCGATGGCCACGCCGCACGTGGCGGGCACGGCCGCGCTCCTCAAGACGCTCAACCCGTCCTGGGGCTTCACGGACATCGAGAACCGATTGCGAAACACCGCCCTTGACCTCGGCGCGGCGGGCTTCGACAACAAGTTCGGCTACGGCCGCATCCGCGCCGACGCGGCGACGGCTCCGGCGACTTCAGTGCCCTCGGCGCCTTCGCTTTCGGCCTCGGCCGGCAACTTGCAAGTGTCGCTCTCGTGGACGACGCCCTCCGACGGCGGAAGCCCCATCACGGGCTACCGGCTCTACCGGGGGACCACGTCGGGCTCGCTCTCGCTCTACGCGAGCCTTGGCGTCACGACGTCGTACACCGACACGAGCGTGACAAACGGCGTGACGTACTACTACCAGGTCTCCGCCGTGAACGCCGTCGGCGAGGGACCGCGCAGCAACCAGGTTTCGGCCACGCCCTCCTGTCCGGGACCGTCGAACAACTGTTTTGGCAGTCCCATCTCCGCCACGGGATCGCCCTACTCGAACACGCAAAGCACGAGCGGGGCCGACCTCGAGGCCGGCGAGCCGCGGCCGTGCGGCAGCATCGGCGCGACCGTTTGGTACAGCTGGACCGCGCCGGCCGCGGGCACCGCGACCGTGAGCACGGTGGGCGGAAGCACGAACTACGACACCGTGGTTGCCGCGTACACCGGAAGCAGCCTTGGCTCACTTGCGAACCTCGCTTGCAACGACGACACGGGAGGCGGCCTGCAATCGCAGATCAGCTTCACCTGCACCTCCGGGACGACGTACCGCATCCAGCTTGGCGGCTACAACGGCGCCACCGGCACGGCCACGCTGTCCATCAGCGGGTGCCAGGCTGCGACGGCCGTCCTCGACGAGAAGTTCGACGGCGGAACGGGCACGCCTGCCGGTTGGACGTTCAGCGGGCTGTGGCGCGTGGGCAGCACGTGCGCGGGAGCCGTGTCGTCGCCCAACTCCCTGCAGTACAACCAGGCGAGCACGTGCAACTACGCGACGGGCTCGCGCACGACCGGGAACGCGGACACGCCGGCGATGAACCTCAACAACATCGCCTCGCCCAAGCTCACCTTCGACACGAAGTACGTGAAGGAGAACTATTCGGGTGGCGCCTACGACATCCTGCGCGTGCAGGTGCAAGTGTCCGGCAGCACGTCGTGGACGACCCTCTGGCAGCGCGACAGCCGCAACGCCGACCAGACGGCGTGGGGCCCGGTCGAGATCGGCCTGTCGAGCTACAAGAGCAGCGGCACGAAGGTCCGCTTCTTCTTCGACTCGGTCGACGGGACGGCCAACAACTACCTCGGGTGGGCCATCGACAACGTGAAAGTCCAATGAGGACTTTCACGTGAGGAAGCGCGGGCTTCCTCCGAAACATGAGGGTGCAGTGAAGGGAGGCGGATTCGCGCAGGCCGGGGGGCGTGCCTTCCGCCTCCCGGCCGTCCCCGCTCACCGCGTCGCGCCCGCCCGGTCGAGCGCGTTGTGAAGGATCGCGACGCACTGGTCCGTGTGGAGGCTCACCGGACCCACCGAGAGGCGGAGGGCCCGACGCGTCGACAGCGCCGACGCAAGCGACGGCGGAACGCCCCGGTCGTCCCCCAGGACAAACCATGCCCCCGCGGGCAGCTCCGCCTTCTCCAGCGGAACGCCGTCCTCGGCAAGGACGACAAGCGGAGCGTCCGGACGCTCCGCCAGGACGTCCGAGGGCAAGGCGCGCGACAGCTCGATGCCGTCGCCGGCCGAAAGCCAAGCGCCCGGCACCGAGGGCTTTGCCATCGCGCGAAGCAGCCACGCGGCGATCGACCGCTCGTCAGGGTGCAGGTTGCGAAGCGCGTCGCCGCGGAGCCGCACGGCAAGCGGCGGCTTGGGCGGACCCTCCAGCACGAGCGTGAGGCGGACGTCGCGACGGATCCCGTTCGAGACGAGGAACGCGGCGGCAACGACGCGGCAGACGAGGTCGAAGCGTCCGCCGGAGGACGGAAGGTCGTCGAGAGGAACGTCGGGGGCGCTCCGGGCGCGGGAGAAGGCGACGAGGAACTCGCGCATGCGCTAGGCCTGCGTGGCCGGCGCGTCGTCGTCCGCGTGGATCGTTGCAAGCGCGGGCACGACGCGGGCGGGCTCGAGGCTCATGTAGACCACAAGCGGCGCCGTGAGCCCCGCGATGACGCGGCCCTGCTCGCTCAGGCGATACTCGATGCGGACGGGCCGCTCGTTGACCACGTTGCGGTCGACGAGGCCCATGGCCTCGAGCTCCTGGAGCTTCGTCGAGAGCGTGCGGGAGCTGATGCCCTCCAGGCGGGACTTGATCTGGTTGAAGCGAAGCTTCTGGGCCACGGCGAGGACAAAGAGCATCTCAAGCGTCCACTTCTGGAACAGGGGCTTCACGCGCTCCATCACGTGGACGAGGCTCGTGTCGAACTCGCGGGGCTCGACCCGGGCAAGCGACTCGCCCACGCGCAGCGAGAACCCGCTGGAGGCCCGGACCGCGCTTTCCAGGCGTGCCGCAAGCTCGGGCTCCAAGACGACGTGCTCGCGCCCATCCGCGGTCTTGTTAAGCTTGATCCCCATGCGACTCGCCCGTTCCCGGCGAATCTAGTCGCGCGGCGGCATTATGTAACTGTCGGAAAAGGCACTTTTCCGTTGGAACCCGGGCGGCCTCGGGACGCCAGCGATCAACCCGACGTTGCGATGAACATTCATCGCAAGCCGTCGGCGCCCGCCCGCCAGTCAGGTTCATGAAGCGCGACCCCGCTTGCCACCCCGTGACGGAAGACTACGGCTCGCTCGTCGCTCGCGTGCGCGAGCACCAGGCGGCCATCGTGCGCGCCCAGCACGACGTGCTGACAAAGAAGATCGACGTGGCCACCTACAACCGCGTGTACCGCGAGAACCTCGACGCCATCCACGCCCTCGAGGCGAAGCTTCGGACGATGCAGGGCTGAGCGCGGTCGCCGACCCCTACAGGCGCACGGGCTTCGCGAACACCCGCACGATCTCCTTGGCCTCGGCGCTTCCCTTGTCGAGCATTTTGCCCTCGACCTTGATGCCGTGGATGCGCACGCGCAACCGCCCGAGCGTGAGCTCGTCGCCCACCGAGAGCGTCTCGCGCGGGCCCAGCACGACCTCCTTGCGGATCGTCTTGTGC